>CALCOR010000221.1 GCA_937897085.1 uncultured euryarchaeote
GATGTCGACACTCTGAGTGCCAAGGGGTACCAAGCCTGGCTGCTCGGCCACATCCATCAGCGACAAGTGCTCGCAGAAAATCCTCTGATCCTCTATCCCGGCAACATCCAGGGCAGGCACGCGGGCGAGATGGGTCCGCGAACAGTCGAGCTTGTGATCATTACGGAGGAGGGGGTCGCCACAACCGAGGCCCACCAAGTACATGCTGTGCTGTGGGAGCAGATCGAGCTTGACCTGTCCGAGGTGGCGGACATCGACACGCTGCTGAACCTGATTGATGATGCGATTGATGATGCGAAGGCGGCACTTGGTTCCGAGCGAGGCCTCGTGCTGCGATTACGACTGGTCGGTGCAAGCGAACTGCACGAGCGCCTGTCCGCCACACGCTGGGGTAAAGTGCATGAAACGATCACAGACCTTGTGCAGGAACATGTGCACGATACTCACGCGACGGGCGACCCCTTCGTCCTGATTGACAAGGTTCAGGTGAATACGACTCTTTCTTTCGACATCGCTGAGCTTTGCAAACTTGAGGATAATGTGCTCGGCGTGATCGCCCGAATGTTCGATGATGATGCCCTCTCCTCTGAAGCCCTGGCTGAATTGCGAGATGTTGGCATCATCGTCCCGGGATTGGATGAACGCGGCAAGGAGATGTGGCAAGACGCGGTCCACGGCGCACTCGGTCGCATTCGAGGGAGGACTGACTGATGCGAATTGACACTATTCACATCGACCACTACGGGGGTTTGAACGACCTGAACCTCGACCTCGTCGATGGTTTCCAAGTCATAAAGGGTCTCAACGAGGATGGTAAGACCACATTGCTAGCCTTCATTCGCGGTGTTTTTTTCGGATTCACGAACGTCTTCCGTATTGGGTCGAGGTCTGCCCCCTTCTTCACAGAAGGAGAGCGAATGGGTGGTCGAATCGAGGTCATGGTCGAACTTGACGGCAAGGAGCGTCGTTATGAGGTCATCAGACACACGCCAACACAGGATGGTACGTTGAGCATTCGGGACATCGATTCCAACCGGCTGTTAGAAGGTGGAGAGGCTACCTCGCTGCGTGATCGCATCTTGGGAGGGGTCGACAAGACCCTGTTCAACAGCGTCTTCGTGCTAACCGTTGATGATCTGCATAACCTGAAGGCTCTGACTCAGGACGAGGTCGCGCACGCATTGTTCAGCGCCGACTCAGGTCTCGGATTGGAACTACCTAGGGAACTCAGTGCCATGCGCGAGCAGATGGACAGTCTGTACAATGATGAGCACAGACGGGGGAAGCAACGACAGCGTGAGCTGACCGTCGAAGTCAATCGGCTCGGTAAAAAAATCACTAAACTCAACACGAAGATGAAGGAACTCTCGGGCCAGCGCAGTGATCGAGAGAATATGAGTGGGCGCCTCGAAGAACGGCGCAAGAGGCGTAGCGGGCTCGCCCTTGAGGTGAAGCGTGCGTCCGACCGCATCGCTGCTCGGAAGCACAAGGGCCGAATTGAGGAACTAATAGGCGAAATCGCTGAACTTGCTGAGGGCCCATTTCCCACCGACTCCAATCAAGCAAGGCTTGAGTCTCTTCGTGAGAAAATCTCTTCACTTGAGGAAGAACTAGACGTACTCAACGAGGAAATCAGATTGCTGGAGAACAAGCAATCGAATCTCACCCTCGACACTGCCGCAGAAGGGAACGACAGCTCGCTCCAAGCCGTATATGTGAACGATCTGGTCGAGCGGGTCGCCGATGTCGAAACCGCGAACAATCTGCGCGGAGAGATGAAAGGCCTGTCAGATCTTAACCTCGGAGAGGGATTCGAAACACGGCTGAAGGCGGCCTTCTCCAGCCTAAAGGGCGTCGAGGTTGAACTCGAAGACCTCACGGAGAGGGAATCAATCGTTAAGGTCAGTCTAGGCGAATACGAACCCAAGGTGCTCAATGCAGGACTGGCCAACGAGGTTGAGGAGGCATTGATTGGGAAGATTTCCCGAATTAGCAGTCCACTCAGCGATGCCGAGAGTGAGGTCAAGCGAATCAAGGACGACCTCGAGGCGGCATTGAACTCTGCTGCTGGAGACATGGATGCCGAGGAACTCGACGACCTTACGTTGGACTTGGGCAGCATCTCCCGCTTGCGCGCCTCACTCTCAGAATCAGGGTCTGCGCCACGTTCGCGCTTTGCACCAATCCAGAACCTCATCGCCCTCTTAGCCCTTGTTCTCGGGATTGGTTTCGTCCTCGTCCTAGACGAAATGCTGGGTGGCGGAGGTCTGGCACTCATCGGCCTCATCCTTCTCATACTCGACCGACTCGAAACCCAAGAGGCCGGAGGTGAGGTGGAGTTGAGTGGGTCGATGATTAAGCAATTGAAACGCCTAGGCCTTTCTCCACATGCGACTGCCACGGATCTCGATCGGCTCGTCAGCCGCCTCAACGAAGCAATCAAACTCGCCGAAGAACTGAGCAAAGCCAAATCATCCCGAGATGATCTGAAGGATCGCTACACCACCGGAATTGAACGACTACATCGACTTGCGAAGGATTGTGGGTTGGAGGCGATTGATGAAGGGGCTTCCGCAGCTCACCTCGAGGGTGTCCTGAATGAACTCATGGAGACGCATCGACTTGCAGTCGCACAGGTTAAAGTTCTGA
>CALCOR010000222.1 GCA_937897085.1 uncultured euryarchaeote
CGGCACATGGCCAACCTCGAATCGGTGAAGACCTACGAGGGAACCCACGACATCCACAACCTCATCCTCGGCCGGCACATCACCGGCATCCAGAGTTTCACTAGAGAACTCTGAGACATCAGCGCTCAAGCGCCCTTCGGGCGCTCTGCTAATGTTGATAGAGGCGAGCAAGGTCGAGCGGCCGTCGGAGGAGTCAGATGGCTGGAATCGCAGTTCTGCTGAAGCAGGTACCCGACACCACCGCCCGTATCAGCGTGAGCGAGGGCCGTGTGGATGAGTCGGCGATCACCAGTTGGGTCACCAGCCCATACGACGAGTATGCCCTCGAGGTCGCCATCCAGCACAAGGAGGCCTCTGGTGCCTCGATTACAGCCATCACCCTAGGTCCGCCGCGAGCCGACAAGGTGCTCAAGGACGCCGCTGCACTCGGAGTCGAGAATCTGGTGCGCGTCTGGGATGATGCTTGGGAGTCTCTCGACTCGAGTCAGGTGCAACACGCGCTGTCCACGGTTCTCGAAGGCATCGATGCTGACTACATCTACTGCGGTAAGCAGTCAGCCGACCGCAATCAGGGCTCGACCGGACCGGGAGTGGCAGAGCGACTCGGACTTGCTTGCATCGTCGAGATATCAGATGCCGATGTCTCAGGCGACTCTCCTTCGTTCACCCGCTCGTCGTCTACCGGCAGCGAGCGGCTGTCACCCGCTACACCCATCCTGCTCACCTTCACCAAGACCGAGACCGAACTGCGCCGACCGAATGTGCGTGGCATCATGATGGCGAAGAAGGCCCAGATCGAGATAGTCAGTGCGGACATCGGCGATGCACAGGTGCAGGTGGTCTCACACAACCCACCGGCTGAGAAGCCAGAGGGCAAGAAGTTCGAGGGAGCCGACAGCGTTCCCGAAGTAGTCGGCCTGCTGCGCGACGAGGCTAAGGTCATCTGAGGAGGTATTGCATGGATATCACAATCATCGCTGAGACACGTGACGGCGGTCTGCACCCTGTGACCGCCCAGTTGGTCGGAGCGGCCAGCAGTCTGGGCGCGAGTCCCACAGTCGTCTGCCCCGGAGGGTCAGGCGGCGAAGAAGCGTGCGGCATCGCCGGCGTGGGCAAGGTCCTCGCTGTTACCGGAGATTGCTTCGCCACCTACGACGGCGGCGCCTGGGCCGAAGCACTGGATGCGGTCGCCGGCGGTGACATCGTCATCGGTGCTGCGACCACCAGCGGGCGGGACATCTGTTCGCGGATCGCCGCCCGTCGCGGAGTCTCCATCATTCAGGACGTGATCGCCCTCTCACCCGGTCTCAATGTGACTCACCCGATCTACTCGGGCAAGGCGATGCAGGATCTCACGGTTTCCGGTAACTGTGTACTCACTTTGCGAGCCAACACCTTCCCGTCTGCCCTCTCTGGGGGTTCGGCCCAGCTATCCACGGTGCAGCAGAGCGGCGACGTGCGTCTTGCCGTCGCCGAGGCGTTCGCCCGCGCATCCGAGCGCTTGGACGTCGCCGATGCGGACATCATCATCTCCGGCGGGCGAGGAATGGGCCATCCTGACAACTTCAGCCACCTGTATGAGGTGGCGGACGTCATCGGAGCAGCAGTGGGGGCGAGTCGGGCGGCAGTGGACACCTGGGAGGAGATTCCGCACAGCATGCAGGTCGGCCAGACAGGCAAGACGGTGAATCCGAGCCTCTACATCGCGGTCGGCATCTCGGGAGCCATCCAACATCTGGCGGGAATGCGCACGAGCAAGTACATCGTCGCCATCAACAAGGATCCCGAAGCGCCGATCTTCAAGGTGGCGGATTACGGCATCGTCAGCACCTGGGAGGAGGCCATCCCTGTGCTCAAGGAAGAACTCTCCAAACTCGCCTGAGGTGCACCCATGACGGGTGATTCCACCCCCCCGAATCTCGAGTGCGTGGTCGTCGAACCAACCTCCACTCATACTGGCACAGTGATCTGGCTGCACGGCCTTGGTGCCTCCGGACACGACTTCGAGGACATACCCCCCCTGCTAGGGCTCGACCACATCCGCTACGTCTTCCCTCACGCGCCCGTGATGCCGGTTACGATCAACAACGGGATGCGTATGCCCGCGTGGTACGACATCGTCGACCTCGATTGGAACAATGAGGAGCGCGAAGACGAGGCATCGATTCGCAGCAGCGCTGAGCTGGTCGTGAGCCTGCTGGAGGACGAACACGCTCGCGGCGTCGCCTACGAGCGCACGGTGCTCGCCGGATTCAGCCAGGGCGGCGCTCTGGCGCTGCACGTCGGCACTCGCTTCCCCGAACGGCTGGCGGGCATCATGGCGCTGTCCGCATACCAGTTGCTACCCACTGCTCACGAGGCAGAGGCGCACTCGAACAACGGTGACACTGCGCTGCTCTTCTGCCATGGCCGTCTCGACCCCATGGTCCCTATAGAACGCGGCCGGTCAGCCCATGAGGCGATGGCAGCAGCAGGCCATCCGACCGAGTGGGCGGAGTACATGATGGAGCATCAGGTGATCATGCCAGAGGTCGAGCGCATCGGCACATGGCTCGCAGCAAGGTTGCCAGGCGAGTGATCACTGGTTGTCTCTGAGCCAGCCCTCGCCGTAGTATCCCCACTGCTCCATCGTCCAACCGGGCGGCAGGCCCTCAGCCGGAACCGGGGGGCCCGCAGCTGCCTCGGCGACCGGCTCCGGAGTGGTAGCAGGTGCGAGAGGGGGCGGAGCGAATGCTTGAGTCTCAGGAATCATCGCGGCCGGCGGTGCGAACGCATTGGGTGGTGGCGGCGCAGTGAGAGCACCGGGTGGCGGGGGAGTGAACAGCGTCTCGACCGGTTCCTCCTCTCTGCCGCGGCGGAGCAGCAAGGCAGCGGCAATACCACCGCCGACGAGCAGCACCAGCAGACCGATGAACAGGCCGATGAGTATTCCACCGCCGCCGAGCAACTCCTCCTCGGTCTTGCTCGCATCGAGCGGATAGAAGTCGTTCTGGTCGCTGGTGCCGTCACCGTCTTGGTCGAGGCAGCCGAGCCTGTCCGCAGTCGAATTCCCATGTTCTTCGGGACATTCATCTGTGATAGCAGTCCCCTCTTGGTCCGAGTAGTTGTCACCATCAGCGTCCGACCATGAGTGGGAGAGGGCTGGGAACAGGTCGATTGAGTCGGCCCAACCGTCACCATCGGCATCCGGACAGCCGAGCATCCCACCGAGCGTCGAAGTGCCAGCGGTGTCAGGGCAACCGTCGGCGAGTGATCCGGAAGCGTTGTCGCCGTAGCCATCCCCGTCCAGGTCATACATTTGGCTGGGTTCGTTCGGGAATGCGTCTGCAGCATCGCTCATCCCATCTCCATCTCCATCCAAGCATCCGAAGCGGTCGATGGATGAGTAGCCGCGCTCTGTCGGGCACGCATCGGGCTGGAAGGCATCGGTGACGAATTGTCCTACACCCAATACCACTCTCTCTGAATTCCAGTTCGCATCTGCCCAGTTGTCCCCGTAGCCATCAATGTCTGAGTCATGCCATTGTGTCGCTTCGAGGGCGAATGCATCAGCACCGTCGTCCGTGGTCCACGTCCCGGTCGGATTGCTCCATCCGTCTGCATCAGAATCCGGACATCCGAATCTGTCCGCTGTCGAGGTTCCATCCTGCAACGGGCAAGCGTCGCCATTGGTACCTTCCACATTGTCACCGTAGCTGTCGAGATCGGTGTCCACCCATTGGGTCGGGTCGAAGGGGTAGGTGTCCTCGGCATCGGCCCAACCGTCGCCATCCCAGTCCGGACAGCCGCGCTTCATTCCTTCAGTGGCGTTGCCGACCTCCTTCGGGCAACCGTCGAGGGTGTCGAGGTAGCCATCGTCGTCGTCGTCGGCATCCTCATCGGAATCACGGCAGCCATCATTGTCGAAGTCGGTCCCTATGGATGAAGTCCAGCCAATGGCCCCGCGTGGGCAGCGGTCCATCTGGGGTGCTCCGACCGTGCATGAAGAATCAGTGATGGTCCCGTCGCAGACCGTGTCGCCATCGTCGTCGAGGTCCTCGCCGTCATCACGGCAGCCGTCCATGTCATGATCGGTCTGGCTGCCGGAAACCCAGTTCAGATCTCCTCTCGGACAGCCATCCTGCGAATCGTAACGACCGTCGTTGTCGTCGTCCGAATCCTCGTTCGCAGAATCTCTGCAACCGTCCCCGTCATGGTCAGTTCCCGGGCCGGAGGTCCAGCCGAGGTCACCATAGACGCAGTCGTCAACGTCCGAGAGGACACCATCATTGTCGTCATCAGGGTCGCAGATGTCTCCGAGGTTGTCCGAATCGTGATCATCTTGCCCCGGATTGCTCATGCTCGGGCAGTTGTCGTCATCATCGGCGATTCCATCCCCGTCGATGTCTGGGAACGGGTCCATACGAATCACCTGATTTCTCGTGGCATCGACGTACCACAGTTTGTTGTCCGGCCCGACCTCGAGTCCCATGATCGCCTGGGCCGTCGTCTGGGCGGTATCGAGCAGAGTTCCGTCCAGCGCGTAGGCGCGAATCTTTCCGTTGCCCCTCTCCGAGACGAACAGCGTATCGTTGTGCAGGGCGATGCCAGACGGGTTGTTCAGCCCCGACGCCAACACACCGTTTTCCACGCCTCTAATCTCGCTGTACTCGGCCAGCGTAGGATCCATCTGGGTATTGGAGCCCATGATGTTGGTTGTGGTGGTGGAGGTGTCGTCAGTGTTCACCCACAGAACTCGTCCCGCTCCTGTGTCAGCGATGTAGAGTATTCCAGTCGACTTGTCGAGGATCATGTGCCCGGGAACACCGGCCTGACGGGTGGGAGTGATCTCCACATAACGCCGCACGATACCGTCGTCGTGGTCATCTCCACCGGTGTCGTGGTCATGTTGAAAGTCGTAATACACCAATTCCCCATAATGGCCGTCGTTGTACCAGTAGGCGTTGCCTGAGTCGTGGGCGATGCCCACCCCGTTAGGACTCTCGTGCAGCATGTCGAGGTGGCTGCCCAGCTTGTTGTTAGCCTGATTCTCCATGGCGAAGTGAGAGAGCGACGAAGGCCAGAGTGCTGGCCCCATGAAATTGTTCGGGTTAGCCTGACCGTCGAAGGTGTTGCGTGTCTCCTGCGCTGAGGAGAAGATGTAGTCGAATTCACTGTGATACTGGCCGAAGGCGAACGCGCTCGGCTCCTCCATGAAGTGGTTGCCATAAGCGTCCTTGCGGTTGGTGGAGGACTGCGATGCCCCGCCTGCATCGAAGATGATGGTCATGCTGTCAGTGGCTCGGTTGATCACCCATAATTCGTCGGATCGCGATGGGTTGGGATGGAACTCCAGGTCACGCGGGACGTTCAGGCTGTCACTCGCATCGGCGATGATCGTCTCGTCGAATCCAGAGCCGAATTGTTCGACATTGCTGCCGCTGGAGTGGTTGCTGCGCGCCTCGGCCTCGGTCACAGGAACCAATGCCAACATCGTGCTGCTGATGAGCATCAATAGAATCGTCACGACACATAGCGTTCCCCGCACGTCACTTGGGCGCATGCCCCCCTCCTTTCCCACTCCCTATTTGATTGCTTTTCTCGCATGCCCCACACCTACACAATCGACCACTCTCCGATTTGCAGGGCCCGTAGGGCCCAATCCCGTGAGCAATGGCTTGATTACCAAACCGTCAATCGTCCGTTTGTTGGTATCATGAGAGGCGAGTTCCGCGGCTGGTTCGTTCTGACTCTATTGTTGGTGAGCGTTCTGCTTCCCTTGGCAGCAATCAATGGACAAGATGAGTGGCCGAAGATTGGCGATTCAGATGAGGGTCAGGCGAATGAATCCGAGAAGGTCGAGTTGACGAAAATCACCTCGCGCACGGGCGGCCGCGCTGCCTGCGCTGCACCTGCCTCGCAGAACGACATCGGCATCGCAGGGGATGCTGGTGACAACATGTCCTACGCCAGGCCCCTTGGTGATGACCCCCAATTCACCAGCAAGACGGGATGTGTCGACATGAACGACTACTACGACTACTATACCTTCAACATGAGTTCCTCAGGGTTCGACGTTGAATTCGAACTGACGGTACCCGCTCCGCACACCACCAACGATTATGACCTCTTCCTGGAGGATGCGAATGGCTCCCTCTTGGATGAGTCGTGGGGTTCGTTCAATTCGGTGGAGAATGTATCCACTGCGGGAACCTCCGGCTCAGGTGTCCTTGGAATCTACTATCTCCTGGTGGCACAGTTCAGCGGGGACGGCGACTACATCTTACAGGCGTGGACCAACACCAGTCTACCTCGGCCTGACCTGACCCCCTCGAACATCGCCGGCAACCTGAGCGCGGTGGACGTGGGTGACGTGGTCAACGTCAGTTACACGGTCGCCAACATGGGTGCTGTCGACCTGGTGATCAACAACACACAGAATGACACCTACGACATCTTCTTCGTTCTCGAGGATCCCATGGATTCCTGGAACGTCCATAGGTTGGAGGACTCGTTTTCCAATGAATTCTCGGTACCAGGTCCGATGCTGGCGGCCAACACGAGTCAGCAGATGTCGACAGCGGTCACGATTTCAGACAACATCCCCAACGGCACATACCTCTGGTCTGTCCAGTTGAACACATATGGCAACGTGACCGAAAGCACCCATACGAACAACATCGACTACAGTTCGGCGGCCATCAACGTCGGCGCGGTGGTCACCTGTTTCGGTACAGGAGCGGACGCTGGCACGAGCACTGATGCCGGAGATGAACTGGCGACGGCGATCGACCTCGGATACCAGTACAATGGTACCCTGACAGGATGCTTCGATAGCCAAGATGGAGTGGATTACTACTCCGTGGACATTTTTGACGGACAGAACCTGACCATCTTCCTCGACGGTCAGACGGACGCGGACAACGATCTTCGTCTGTTCGATACGGCGGGGAGTCTGGTCAACTGGTCGACCAACCCCGATGATATGGAGGAGAACGTCTCGACGATAGGGACGAATTGGGCCGGGGCTGCCAACACGTACTACATCGAGGTCTCCAAATTCTCTGGCGCTGGTGTGTACACGATGCACATCATCACCAATGGAAGCGCGCCAGCGCGGGGGTGCAGCTGGGATGTACAGGATGACCTCGGTCTCGGTGAGGATGCCGGAGTCGCAGACAAGGCCCTGTCACTTGGGGTGAACCCCACTATCACGGGAATAGGCTGCCTTGATGCGATGGACCAAGCGGATTCGTATTCCTTCAATCTTGCTGGGATGTATGGGGTGGGCATAGAGGTGAACATGAACAGCACTCTGGATTTCACGCTCATTGTCGCTGATGGTCAAGGCAACGAGTTGGCTAACATCAATTCGGAAGGTCAGCCGATGTACTACGACACCAGTGCCATCAGTCCCGCGGATATCGTTGGAAGTTACCTGATGACGGTGCTCGCCAACGGTCTAGAGGGAAACTACAGCGTATCGATGACGCTAATCGACCCACCACTGCCCGATCTCGTGGCGGCGAGCGTGCAGTGTCCAGAGGTGTCTGGGGGAGCCTCAACGGATGTCTCCAACGGGACCGAATTCTCATTCAGCGTAGCGGGGGATTCGGTGCTGGGACCAAGTACCATGCCTTTCTTCTGGGAACTCAATCTGGTCGCTGATGACGGTACTCAAGTCGCCCTCCTGCTCCACGGGTCGTACACTGATGCACTCGCTGGGATGGATGGGGAGATCATCTCTGAATCCGGATCTTTCACACTCGCTCATGACATCCCGCTGGGCGTCTACCACTGCGAGTTCACCATCGACTCGGCAGGTGTGGTCGCCGAGATAGATGAGTCGAACAACGTTCTCCACGGAGCAGATTTCAATGTCATCCTCAACACCAACGTTGATCCCTGGGCGGGTGATGACGACCATGACGGAATCCTGAACGAAAATGACGACTGCCCCAACAGTAACGGGAACTCGACGCAGGACTTGGTCGGATGCCAGGACATCGACGGGGATGGCTGGTCGAACCAAGGTGACGCTTTCTTCGATGAGAAGACTCAGTGGCTCGATACCGACGGCGACGGATTCGGTGACAACGCCTCGGGCTTCCAAGGAGACCAGTGCCCGAATGAGGCTGGTGTGGCCGATGGAACCAACGGCGTCGGCTGCCCACTGGTGATTCCCGACAGCGATGACGACGGTGTTCCCGATGTCGACGACGCCTGCCCCGGAACCGCGGCAGGAGTGGTGGTGAACGAGACCGGTTGTGAGCCGCCTCCACCACCCCCACCAGACAATGATGGCGATGGCGTCGTTGACGCCGATGATAACTGCCCTTCCTCTGCCAATGCC
>CALCOR010000223.1 GCA_937897085.1 uncultured euryarchaeote
CTACACCATCTCGTTGACAGCAGAGGATGACGACGGTGCCATGGTGAGCGCATCGTACGACCTCGAGATCACCAACATCGCCCCTTCAGAGGTGGATATGACCGCCTGGTCGGGTACACAACGGCTCGACGCTGATTCTGATGGAGTCTGGCAGGTGCAAGAGGATTCGCAGACCACCCTGCGCGCCACCGCCCATGACTCGAGCAACGACATGTATTCACTCGCTTGGACATGGCTTCCGGACAGCGATATCGATGCCGACTGGACCGTGCAGACCACCGGTGCCGACTCGCAGGCAGACGTCGCTTGGACAGATGCAGGAATGCACACGATCTCTCTCGAGGTCGTCGATGACGATGGCGAGAGCAGCGGGGTGGAATACGGTCAGGTAGAGGTGCTCAACGTGAATCCAACCGTGGAGGAGATTCCACCGCAGTTCCCCATCGGCGAGGATCAGGAGTTGCTGCTCACCGGCGAGTTCTGGGACACCTCTTCGGACGTACCGACGATGGCAGTCTGCTGGGATGTGGACCTCGACACCGACGTCGACGACGACAACAACCGCACCAACGACTGCGACGTGGAGGGCGTGGAACTCAGTTGGACGTGGGGGAAGAAGGGAACGCACTCACTGCGCTTCTTCGTCACTGACGACGACGGGGCGTTCGCTGACGCGTTCTTCGACATCGAGGTGCGCAACATGCGGCCGAAGGCGGCAGCTGAGGCGGAGCAGACCACGGTCGCAGTGGGCGAGGAGGTAGTGATCTGGTCTAACGGAACCACCGATTCACCATCCGACATGGGCTGGTTGCTCTACTCGTGGGACCTCGACATCAGAACTGACTCAGACGGCGATGGGGATCCCGCCAACGATGCGGACGTCGGGGGCGCGACCCTGCGACATGCGTTCGATTCGGGAGGCACCAAGAACATCCGACTGATAGTCCGCGACGAGGAGTTCACTTCCACCTACGACATCCAAGTCGAGGTGACCGGAGGTGGAGTTCTGGGAGTGTTCGGAGGGGACGGCGGAAGCCCCCTCATCCTCGGGCTGATCGTGGTGGTCCTCCTGCTGGTGGTCGCTGGCTCGGCGCTCATCTTCATGCGCCGGCGCAAAGGACCGGGCGACGATGGCTGGGAACCACCTGGTTCTGATGACCATATAGTCGAGGAAATCGCGGATGACATAGTCGACGCCGCAACGTGATTTTCAACCAGGCTTGACAGTGGGGGGGTATCTAGAAATGGCTTCGAAAAGAGGGAAGACGAAGCATCCGTGCAAACACTGCAAACAAGAGTTCAGCGCATCTGGAGGGGCATATAACAGACACCTCGCAGAGTGTGAATATCGTTGGGAGTGTCCTCATTGCAACAAGGAATTCACCAAGAAAAGTGGTGGCCATCAGCGTCATCTGAATCAGTGCAAGGTCAAGCAGCGGATGCTTGTCGGCAAAGTCACAGGAAGCCAAGGCGAGATAAGAGCCGCTCTCATCATTCTTAATTTACTGATTTTCTTCAGTGCATTAGTTTTGATTTTCAACAATCTGTCTTTTGGATTGGACCTCCTCGGCGACTACATCTACGTCGATCCAGATATTTCCGCCAATGTACAACTCTGGTTCATCGAGCACCCGATACTGGTGAATGTCGTCTCGGGGTGGTTGGTCATCTTCACAATCTATTCTAGGTACATGCTGCGAAAGATAATCCGACGCGTTTCGCGCCATCTTGAAGAGGCATCTTCCCTCGCGTAGGCCGAACCTGCGCCGCTGGATGTGCGCATTCTGGGGGGCATACCTCTTTGAGAGGAACAAGCACTGCCCATTACATGGGCAGGGATAATCGCGCATGCCTCGGGGGTCCGATTACTCTCGTGATACTGCTGTTAATTGGCGGATGGGCAGGGTTGCTCATTCCCGAGCCGACCGAACCGAAGGAACTGGAATCTCAGCAGTTCCTCTTGGCGGGTGCCAGAGGTTCTGGCGGCGATGTCGATGTGCCTTCGTGGCGAATCGGTGACGAATGGTCGTATGACGGTTTCATGGATGTAGGGACGTTGCTCTCCAGCAACGGAGTCGCATCCAACATCCAGACCATCACGGGTCCTTTCGATATGGAGGTCCTGGACATTTTCACGATGACCGTCGATAATCAGAGCACGCTGGTCTACGAAGTGGAATAC
>CALCOR010000224.1 GCA_937897085.1 uncultured euryarchaeote
CGGCCATCTGGGATGTCCGTGGCGATGAACCCAACTTCGTGGGCGGTTCAGACGATCTCATGACCTACCTCTGAGACTCTCCACTACATCCAGATTCAGAGTTCATAAAGGGTAGAAACCCATGCTTGAACGGTTGTGGATTCCATTCTGAGGTAGCGTATTGATTTTCGATCATGCGCTAGGAGCTGAAGCTAAAGATGGAAGAAGGAAATGAAAAACACAACGGAGAAGACACCTTCTCAAAGGTGGTGAAAGCGGCAATGCGTTGCATTGTTCTCTTTGCCGCTATCCTTGAGAAAATGGAGAAAACGAAAGAGGAGCAGAAACAATTCGAGGAACAGGAAGACCTCATCCAGGCGACCTCTGAATGGGATGCTGAGACCTTCGATTGGGAATTTAGCGACGATAACACGTGAGCAGAGTGGGGGCTCACACCCCCACCCGCTCAACGTCCTCCATGAATCAGAGGGTCCACGAGAATTCGATTCCGCCAGCGATGATGATGGCTATCTCAGAGTCGCCGCTCTGCGTGATTGTCAGCGTGTACTCCCCGCTAGGATAGGGAATCGTACCCAGTTGGCCCTCCTCCTGAGCGCCGGGGCCCCAAGTGCGCGACAGGGCGGTGATCGAGGTGTGGTCCCTGAGTGTGAGCGACCCGGTAGATGAGCCACTTCCCATGCGTGCGTCGAGCCAGTAGATCATCTCGTCCCACTCCCCGCTGTCAGGGTGGTCGCTGACGAAGAAGGTGTCACGAATATCCGCATCCGGCATTCCACCCGAATGCTCCCATGAGTCGTCGTACAGGTCCCCCCCGCGAATGAACCAGACTTCACCCTCGTGCCCCATACCGTGCAGCACCAGTTGCATGTCCAACTGCTCCACTCCGTCGCCGTCAGTCCAGATGAGCGAGCGCAGGAATCCTGCGTTCTCGTCGAACACATAGGCGAGTTGGGAGCCGTCCTCCGCCTGTGCGGCGATGAGCGCTATGCGGTTGCTCGTGATGCCATCGGTCTCCGAGAGCACGTTCACCACCGTCGCATTCCAATCGGTGGCGAACAGGTTGAACGACCAGGTATCGCCAGCCTTGAAGGGGAACTGGAACAGCGGTCGAGGCTCTCCGTTCTCGTACGCGGACAGGTTGTCGTGCGTGATGCGTCCGAGGAACGGGTTGTGATTGAGCACCGCATGGCGCCGAGCCTCTGTGTGGCTGGAGATTGCCAGCGTGTAGGCTGTGCCGTCCTCGGTATCGTTCTCAGCGACCACCAGCCGGGTGGTGTCGTCACTGAATCGTGGCGTGCTGAAAGTGTACAGCCACCAGTCGCCTATGGACCACACTGGGACGTTGAACGGACCGTCCAATCCGTCACCGTCATCGTCGCCGCCACCGCCGAGGCAACCAGACAGGCTGGTGCCCATGAGCAGCAGCACGAGCACCGTGCAGGTGAGCAGGTTACACCGTGAAGGCATGCTTGACCCTCCCCGCCGACCGACTTGAGGGTTGCCTCATTCAGGGTGTGCAGAATTCGTTCCCGCTCAGAAGTGGATTGTGGCGAGTACTGGAACCAGCACCAGACTGACGATGCTCATCAGTTTGATGAGGATGTTCAGCGACGGTCCGCTGGTGTCCTTGAACGGGTCGCCGATGGTGTCGCCGATGATCGCCGCTTCGTGGCTGTCGTCTCCCTTCTCTAGACCAGGGATGTGACCCTGCTCAATCGCCTTCTTGGCGTTGTCCCAGGCGCCGCCGGCGTTAGCCATGAACAGTGCCATCAGAACACCACTGGCGGTGGCGCCGGCGAGCAGGCCTCCGAGGGCTTCGAATCCTAGCAGGGCTCCGACGAACAGCGGAGCGAGCACCGCTACGAGACCGGGGGCGACCATCTCGCGCAGTGCCGCCTGGGTGGAGATTTCGACGCAGCGTGCAGAATCGGGCTTCACGCCTTCTCTACCCTCTAGCAGACCGTCTATCTCACGGAATTGGCGGCGAATCTCGGTGACCATCTCACCAGCCGCCTTGCCGACGCTCTTCATCGTCATCGCCGCCACCACGAACGGCAGCGAGCCACCGACCAGCAGGCCGATGACGACCATCGGGTTGGTCAACTCGAGCGAGAAGGTGGTATCGTAGCCCGTCACGGCTGTGGAGTAGGCGGCGAACAGGGCGAGCGCGGTCAGCGCCGCCGAGCCGATGGCGAATCCCTTACCGATGGCGGCGGTCGTGTTGCCGATCGAGTCGAGCTGGTCTGTGATGGCGCGCACGTCGTCACCGAGTCCGGCCATCTCCGAGATTCCGCCAGCGTTGTCAGCGACCGGTCCGTAGGCGTCGACGGTCATCGTGACCCCGACCGTGGCCAGCATTCCCATGGCGGCCAGTGCGATGCCGTAGAGACCTAAGTCGCCACCGCCCATCACGTCGTTGGCGTAGTAGATCCCTATCGACATGAACACGATCGGGAAGAACACGCTCTGCATTCCGACCGCGAGTCCGGCGATGGCGTTGGTCGCCGGGCCGGTCTTGCTCGCCTCACCGATGTACGGAATCGCCTTCACCTTGAGCCCCATTACCGGTTCGATGCCAGTGTAGTACTCTGTTGCAAGCCCGATGGCGATGCCGACGGCGGCACCGATGCCGACCGCGTAGAGTGGCTCAACAGGCAGCCCGAAGTGGTTGAGAGTGAGGTAACCACCCACGATGAGCAATCCAGCGCCCACGAAGGTCGTGTTACGTAGTGCTGCTGCGGCGTTGCCACCCTTGAAGACGTACATCGAGAAGACGCCGATGATGCTGGCAAGGTAGCCGACGAGCGCCAGCAGAAGCGGGATGAGCACGTAATCCGCACCCAACGAAGAAGAGGCGGCAGCGATGACCATGGCTGCGATCATAGAGCCGACGAACGACTCGAAGATGTCCGCTCCCATGCCGGCCACGTCACCGACGTTGTCACCCACGTTGTCGGCAATCACGCCGGGGTTACGCGGGTCGTCCTCGGGGATACCAGCCTCGATCTTGCCGACCAGGTCAGCACCGACATCAGCCGCCTTGGTGAAAATGCCCCCACCCACGCGGGCGAACAGCGCGATGCTGCTG
This sequence comes from uncultured euryarchaeote, assembly GCA_937897085.1. Classification (GTDB taxonomy): domain Archaea; phylum Thermoplasmatota; class Poseidoniia; order Poseidoniales; family Thalassarchaeaceae; genus JAKUTA01. The sequence goes on from CALCOR010000224.1 coordinate 3,089, forward strand.
GCTCCCATGCCGAAGCCAGCCATGTAGCCGACCGAGTCAAGGTCGTCTCCGAGCCAGAGGTACATCACCGAGATGCCGAGCAGACCCAAGCCACCAACGGCCAGACCCATCACAGCGCCGCCGTTGTACGCGGTCTGCAACGCGGCAGATTGACCGCCATCTGCGGCGGCCATCGCCGTGCGCCCGTTCGCCGAAGTAGCGGCGCGCATGCCGGAGAATCCAGCAGCGACGCTGCACGAAGCACCGAGCAGGAAAGCGACCGCGACCTGCCAGCCGAGATTGAATGAGCCGCCTGCGTAGAGCAGCGCGGCCACGATTGCGATGAACACCGACAACATCCTGTATTCCGCCTTCAGGAAGGCCATAGCCCCATCCTGAATCTGCTGAGTGATGTCAGCGACGATCTCATTGTCAATCTCGATAGAGTTCACCTTGCGATATAGCCCAAATGCGATCAGCAACCCGACGACCGCGGTTCCCACCGCGGCCTGGCCGATCATTGTCATCGTTTCTGCGTCCATTTCCTCACCGTTGAGCGCGGCGACCCGCGTTCTTCATTTGAGCATTGCCAATGCCGAAGTTGGCCACTCCAGTTCACAAGGGCTTGCGCTCTCTCACCGATAGCACAACATCTGCGAAGTTGGCAAGGATGGCCGCACCGTCATGCTCACGCTCGAACGACTCCGCCTCCTCTGGGCTTATGTGCCCGAGCAGCACAGAGCGGGAGATGCGGTGTTTCGCCGCCTCGGGGTGAAATTGTATTCCCCAGACAGGCAGCGGGCCGGATGCGCCATGCACGCGAAAGGCGGTGAGTTCGTTGTGCGGGACCGAGGCAAGCAGCACACAGGAGCATTCGGGTGTCGTGTCCGGCAGACCGATCACGTGGTCCTGGTGGGTGAACAGGCCGATAGGTGCGTCCATGTCCGTGAACAATTCGTCGGATGACCCTGCTTCCGTAAGTTCGAGATCCTCCACCGCGTCCGTCCGGCTTTCTGCACGACTGACCTTGCCACCGAGTGCAACACTCAGCAACTGGTGACCGAAGCATATGCCAAGAGTCGGAATGCCAGCACCGACCGCGGCGCGCATCAGCGCAGCGGCCCCATCCATCCACGGCTCCCACATCGACACGTTGCGCCGACTCCCCGTGCACACCACCGCATCCACTTCAGCCGAGAGCAACCAGTTCTCCAACTCTGCATCGGGAAGCGCGACGCGGCGGAGATGGACCTCTCCTTCCTCGAGCGCCTCAACGTGCTCCGACCAGAAGGGGAATTCATCATTCCAACGAGGTACATCGTGCTCACCTAGTTCATGCGGCTTGCCTCGGCCAGCTTTCAGTGAAGCCAAACGGCCGCTCTGCTGCGATTGGAACTGCGGCGTAAGCAGCCAGACCTCGACGCCACCTGAGGCCGCGGCGATGGGACGGACGATC
>CALCOR010000225.1 GCA_937897085.1 uncultured euryarchaeote
CGGTGCGCGACTACCACGGACGGACCTACGGTGAGGTACAGAAGGCGAGATTGGCACAGCAGTTGGCGGAGGCGGCCAACCATCTCGATACCCAGGAAGGACGTGCAGACGCGGCGGCGGATCTGCGCGAAGAGGCGAGAACGGTCCTCGATTCGATGCATCCCAGTGCTCGCTCACTGCTGGAGGAATGGCCTGAACTCGAGGAATCATACGACAGCGGAGTCCACAGTTACGACGTGCGCGGGCGCGAGTTCAGCGCCGATACCAAAACTGAATCGCTGTCCGGTTCGCAGATTCCCAGAGTGGCGCTGCCCCGCTTCGCCGACAAAGGGGAGTTGCTCAACTGGCTCAGACGGGAGAACCTGCCCGGCCAGTTCCCGTACACGGGCGGGGTGTTCCCGCTCAAGCGGAAGGACGAGGACCCGACGCGGATGTTCGCCGGCGAGGGACCGGCCAGCCGCACCAACGAGCGCTTCCACGTGCTGTCAGCATCCTCACCCTATGCCCGACTGTCCACGGCATTCGACTCGGTCACGCTCTACGGACGCGACCCCGACCTGCGCCCCGACATCTACGGCAAGGTGGGCGAATCGGGTGTGTCGATCTACACGCTCGACGAGATCAGCCGGCTCTACGAAGGCTTCGACCTGTGCGATGCCAACACCAGCGTCTCGATGACCATCAACGGGCCAGCACCGGTCATCCTGGCGATGTTCTTCAACGCCGCCATCCGCCAGCAGGAAGACAAGTTCGCAGAAGAGGAAGGCAGGCCACCGGACCCCACAGAGGCGGAGGAGATTCGGGCGCGGACCCTGTCAACGGTGCGCGGCACAGTGCAGGCGGACATCCTGAAGGAGGACCAGGCGCAGAACACGTGCATCTTCTCGACCGACTTCTCGCTGAAGCTGATGGGCGACGTGCAGCAGTTCTACATCGACAACGACGTGCGCAACCACTACTCCGTCTCCATCTCGGGCTATCACATCGCCGAGGCGGGCGCCAACCCGATCACCCAACTGGCGTTCACGCTCGCCAACGGGCTGACCTACGTAGAGTACTATCGCGCGCGAGGGATGGACATCGATGACTTCGCCCCCAACCTCTCGTTCTTCTTCTCCAATGGGATGGACCCCGAGTACACGGTCATCTCGCGCGTGGCGCGTAGAATCTGGGCGGTCGCCATGCGCGACCTCTACGGCGGAAATTCTCGCTCGCAGAAGTGCAAGATGCACATCCAGACCTCGGGAAGGAGCCTTCACGCGCAGGAGATCGACTTCAACGACATCCGCACCACCCTTCAGGCTCTGCTCGCCGTGCAGGACAACGCCAACTCGCTGCACACCAACGCCTTCGACGAGGCGATTACCACGCCGACTCCTGATTCGGTGCGCCGAGCGCTGGCGATTCAGATGATCAACAACAAGGAGTTCGGCTGGAACAAGTGCGAGAACCCGTTGCAGGGCTCGTTCCTCATCGAGGAGATGACCGACATGGTCGAGGAGGCCGTTCTCAGAGAGTTCGAGCGCATCAGCGAACGAGGTGGCGTGCTCGGCTCGATGGAGATGATGTACCAGCCGAA
>CALCOR010000226.1 GCA_937897085.1 uncultured euryarchaeote
GCCGATGCCCGCGGTCTCAGGAGTACCGGGGCCAACCACCTCACTCGATGTCGAATCGAATGCCTTGATCTCCTTCGAGCGCACGGCGTGCTTCCAGTTCTCGCCGTCGAAGGCCACCACCGCGATGTACCACTCGGTCGAGTTGTCGAATGGCACATCCTGTTGCCACTCATCGAGCTCCCAGAAGGAACCGACTATACCCTTCTTCAGCAGGGCGGCCTCTCCAGTCATTTCGAAACGCTCCTCGCTTACGTAGATGCGATAACCGCGGATGTCGGTGCCCGTGAGCGGTACCCATTCAACCTCGATGCTCTCACCATGCTTGCTCCAGGTGGCACTGAAATCGACATTGGGCAGATGCGCTCCGGGGTCCTCATCAGAGTTGTCAACTGCTCTTCCGTTGCCCACGTTCAACTGGTCTCGGTGGGCGTTGCCGCTGGAGTCGACTGGAACAATGGCGACGTAGACCGGGATGCCGGACATAATCGTCTGGCCGTCGGAGAGATTGGTGAGCATGAAGGGCTGCTGCACGTCCCTGCCAATCACCATCGCCGGTTGGCGTGGGCCTGTGCTGGTGAACTTGATGATGTCCGCATACACCTCGTAGTGGTCGAGGTCGCTGGCGCCGCTAGGGGTGAACTGAACGTAGACTGCCGTGCCGTTGTCATCAGGGAAATCGGTCACCTCGGGTGTCTCGAGTCGGTCCGGCGGGACGATGTCATCGCGGTTGTCGATCGGTGTGACCACCACCGAAGGCAAGCGGGTGAGGAAAGCAGAATCGAGCAGGTCGTGGGCGGTGACCGTCACATACAGGGGAACGTCGGGACGAATGACTCCGGGAGTACCGTTGATGACCGAATCACCGCCGTAGATGGCGGTTGTAATCGTGACGTCGACGCGCATTGAACTGCCATCGATGGAGTACTGCCTGTCGAGCACCGTGGCGCCGCATGCGGCCAAGTCGTTGCGGCAGTTCGGATAGATCGCCGTGAGGTCGTCCACCGGATGGTCAGAAGCCCATACCACGTAGTAGCCGAAGTCCATCACCTCACTCGCATCCCACCCGACATCAACTGCCCTCCCATCGTCATCGGGGTGGTCCCAGGCGCTCAGGTTCTCCAGCCGCGGGGGTGGATCAGAACCAAACATGTTCCGTTCGGGACTCGCCTGCACTATGGTGACATTGACCAGGTCGCCGTTGCCCCATACGTCAAAGGCCACGACGGTGATCCAGTAGAGCACGTTGTCCTCGAGTGCAAGGCCGCCCCAGTCGGAGATGTTCGCCATGCCGCTCTCACAGTCGGCCACTATGGTCGAGTTGAGGAAGTCAAGCGCGTCGGCGGGTGGCTGAGTGTCATCCTCCTCAGCGCTGACCGGACGAGCCATGACCGCATGCCAAGCGCAGTCAGATTCGTTGTTCGGTGTCCATTCGACGGTGATCATACCACCTTCGTCGTCGGGGGTATCGTACGCCTTGATGTCCTCCACCGGTGCTGGTGGGATGCCGTCATTGACTCCTCCTGTGGGGACCACTGGTCCAACGATGGTCGCGTTCGCGGGGTCGTGCTGTCCCGTCTCATCCACACAGGTGAGGGCCACCCAGTAGACCCTGCCTCGCTCGAGCCGGAGTACCGTGCTGTTCGAATCCTTGTGCACATCGAGACCCTGTTGCGGTAATCCGATGGCGTCGGTGATCTCGGTGCGTACAGCCCAGATGCGAGTGCCAGCATGGTCGAGTGCGCTGCACTCCTCCCACTCGACGTAGAGGTCACCGTCCTCGCCCCCATCAGCTGGGCCAGCATTAGCCCAAGCAGGTGGTGCAGGGACCTCGTCGGAAGCCTGCGCCGGTCCGATGATGTCGGACGGTTCACCCAGAGATCCGTCAGCATACTCCTGCACGACGATGCCGTGGATGTCATCGCCATCCATGATCGGCTGACCTTCAGCGGTGGCGATGTCCGCCATCGTCACGGTCCACACCGGAATACGCGCATCGTACGTGGCTGACAACAGGTCGAAGGACGTTGGCGGCGTCGTCCAGTTGCCCACCTTGAGGTAGATGCGGTAGGCGGCCCATCCATGGTCGCTGCTAGGTGTCCACTCAGCGGTGAGCACGCCTCCGCCGTCATCAGGGCGGTCGAACAGGTCGAGCAGCGCGACCGGACTCTCGGAGCGGGTCCAGTCGTAGGTGAAGCGTATCTCGATCGAGCCATTGAGTGGGCTCTGGAGTTGGATGTGCAGGTCTCTCCCGGAAGGCGTGAGTGCGCCGCGACGCGCTGCGAGGTCGAAGTCGGCGGCAAGAGTGGGACTGAGTTCCGTCAGATTCCAGGTGCCGCTGTAGTTGAGGCTGTGCGATGAGACCCAGACCGCTGCTCCCTCGACCGGGCTGGACATGGTCAAGGACAGTTGATGCAGAGGGATGGACCCAGGGGAGATGCCTCCAGCCTGTAGCGAAGTTGTGACGTTGTCAGACGCGGAGATGAGCTGCGTCCACTGGCCCGGACGAGTGGAGTCGGTGATATCGGCACTGAAACCAGAGAATGTCACGGTGAGAGGATCGGCGCGACGCATCGACTCTCGATCGAGTTCAATGAACGCTGGCCATGGCGTCCAGCCGTGCAGCCCGTCGCCCGTGGTAGCCCACATACCGGTCGATCCGACCCATGCGGACGTGGTTCCGCGAATCACCTCAGAGCCGACCACGGCGTGCTGGGGGCTCTGCACATCGATGCGGTCGATGCCTGCAGGGGTCACCACCACGAGAGTGCGGCCATCGCTCACGAGTTTTCGAACCGGCCAGGCGAGCAGCATCCACGAGGAACTGCCAGCCTCCATCGTCGAAGTGCCAGCGTTCCAGTGCACAAGCGGCTCCTCGCTGGTGGCGATGTGCACACCCCACCAGTCGGCGGAGATGGCCCTGACATCGTTGCTGGGTAACATGTCGACCTGCAGTTGCTGAATCACCTGCAGCGTGGAAATCTCGAGGGCGCTCGCACCAGGGCGGGTGGAACCCTCGCCGTTGTGCGACAGGTAGAGCGCGGCAGGCAGCGTCACTGAGGTGTTGCCGGAAGATATGGTGACCGGCGGCGCTAGCGCGATTCCTGACACCCGGTTGCCGAGCAATCCTGAACTACGGTCGATCGTACCGATGACACTCAGGTTCGCCACATCGAAACGTACCAATCCCGCTGGAGTCCCCAGCCACAATTCGCCTCCCTGATTCCAGAGATGCTCAATCGTGCCTGACGGGAGGCCATCCATAGTGGTGATCGGGTCATCCCACGCCTGTGAAGTGAGATTCCACACGCCGAGTCCTCCCCAGGTGGCCACCCAAATCCGGTTGTCGTAGAGCAAGAAGTCGCGCACGATGTTGCTCGGCAACCCCGCGAGCAACTTTCCGTGGTCCCATGAATTGGTCGTCGTGTTGAACACCTGCACACCCGCGGCGGTCCAGCTGGTGCCCATCAGGCCTACCACGATATCAGACCCGTCCATCCACAAGCCATCCATCTGGCCGTGGAGCGCGGCTGGAGTGATTTGCCATGTACCGGTGACTAGGTCGATGCGCCACAACCCACCACCGGCTGTGGAGACCCAGATGTCGCTGCCGTCAAGCAGCATCTCGACGAGATAGTCGCCGGCGAGGCTCCACGCCTGCTGCCACTCGATGCTGCCACTGGGAAGCAGTACCCCATGCAGCACGGATGAGCCGTACCACGTGCCGTCACCATCAGTCATGGCAACGTAGACATCGTTACCCGAATGAATCACTTCGAGCACGCGCCCGGACGGCAGCCCGGCGAGCACATCCATCTCTCCTGGCAGTAGTCCGCTGGCGTTGAACAGGTCGACCCGATTGAACCCAGTGGCCGCTCCAGGTCGGCCGATGACCCATTCAACGAAACCAGGATTGGTGGCCGGCCGGACCTCAAGGCTGGCAGCCTCGAATCCCCGGTCTATGACCGCACCGCCGCCGACGGAGGCGCCGCTCGTGGGGATGCGGCTGATCCCACCGGCGCCACCATCACCGGTGACGTGTGATATCATCAAAGCCCCGCCGGCCCAACCCATGCCGTCGGGGAAGACCGGATCAGGCGAGATGCCGTTGACAGTCTCAGAGAGCGTGGGAAGGTACTGGTGGCGCGCGTACGCGTAGCGGGATATGCCAACATCATCCTCATCGAAGCCGATGTAGAGAATGCCGGCGGTCTCGTCACAGGCGAGCCCGTGGACATCATCGTCGGCGAGAGCTTGGTTTCCTTGGCCGCCACCCCCTTGGGTGAACGCGGTGTTCCATTGGTTGTTGGAAAGGTCGTAACGCGCCACCCCACCCTGTGTGCCGAAGTCCATGTAGCGCGCCATACCCACATGCAGGATGTCACGACACACCTCGAAGGAGAAGCCGAATCCCTGGGGGATGCTGCCGGTGCCAGCGTCCCAACTGGTCCACTGGCCGGTGGTCCCATTCAGTTGGAAGATGCGGCTGTTGCGGTTCCAGCCGCCACCATCCGACATCGACGAATACCAGAGATCATCTCCAACCACGGTCATCGCGAATATGGTGGTCTGTGAGTTGGAGGGAAGGCCGTTGCCTGGAGTCCAAGATGGAAGCCAGGTATCGTTGGCTGCGTTGTAGCGGGCGATTCCATCAACGGTGGCGAACATCACCAGACCGTCGTAGGTGACGACGTTTCGTATCGGCCCCTCCAGCGTGTTCTCGTCCCACTCGTTGAGCAACGTGCCGTTCCAGGCGATGCGCCGGTGCACGTTCTCGCCATAGTGCACGTAGAGGTCGCATGCTGAGGTGTTCAGCGGCGCGCACTCGCCCGCGTAGCGGGCGGTCACGCGAGATACCGGACCGGTAGGTTCGATGTTGGACGCCCATGTGGAATTCCAGTGGTCCCAACGTGCGATGATGCCGTCACCGCCGATCCACCACTGCGAAGGCATCGTGCCGACCCAGAGGTGCCCATCAGGGCCGATTCCCGCACCGTAGACGAGCGCGCTCGAGCCGAGCGCGTCATCGGCGTCGATGGTCGAGCGGCCGGTGATGTTGGCGATGTCGTAGCGGTAGATGTTGTCATTCGACTGCGTGTTAGTACGTTCTTGAACGTAGTACATCGTGTCACCGATGATTACCAGTTCCGCCGGGTCACGGGTCGGAACAGTGGCAACTCCTCCATTCGATCCTTTGTCCCACTCCACCTCCAGACTCTCGTTGTCCAGGTCAATCAGGTTGAGTCCGAAGTCGCCGCCCACCCAGATCTGGTGCGAGACGAGCGCCGGGATGAGCTCCGTGACGCCATCCGAGGACAGCAGACCGTTGCTGTGGTCGGAATCCCAAGTGGTGAGCCACTCATCCGTCGTCATGTCGTAGCGGGCGATGCCCACTCCATCCAGACCCACGTAGGCGACATCGTCGTAGAGGTAGGTCTTGGCATTCCAGGTCTGCTCACCCGCCTCCCAGGTGTCGAGCACGGTGTCGTTGGTAACGTCGATGATTCCCGCGCCGTAGTTGGTGCCAGCCATCAGGATGCCCGGCAGGATGAGATTCACTGCGTACACCCATGAGGAGGGCAATCCCGGATTGGAGTAGTAGTTCCAGCAATCCTCGCGGTTGAGCGTCGCCAGAGAGTATTGGCAGGCTCCAGCATTGGTGCCGGCGTAGAGGTATGAGGAATCAGAATCGAAGTCGTAGAAATCCGTCGGCTGCCACCCCTGTCCGGTTGGTCGGATGTGCGACCATGTACTACCGTCGTAACGATCGGCCCCCTCGCTGGTGCCAACCCACAGGTCTCCTTGGCTGTCAATGTGCAGTGAGTAGACATCGTTGGACGAGATTGTTGCGCCGCCCCGGTATTGGTAGGTATCTGTCAGTTCGCCAGTGAGCCGGTCGTAGACGAGCACGCCGTAACCGAACATGCCCAACCAGATGGTGGCGCCATCGGTCTCCACGGGCATGAAGGGGACATCGTCCATACCTGTTGAGCGCCAAGACGAGAGCAGGGTATCGTTACCCAGATCTAGTCGTAGCACCCCTAAGTTGGCCGAGGCGAAGTAGGCGATGCCAGCGAGCGTGGCGACTCCCCTGAGGTTGTCCGAGAAGGCATCTGAGCGCGAGGAATCCCAGACACTGGTGACGTTGCCGTTGGAGACATCGATGATGCTGGCACCGGAGTTCGGATGAGTGGCGACGAGCAGGTTGCTGCTCGCATCCCAAGCGAGGTCGGTGATGAAGTCATTATTCAGGCCGCTGTGGATATTCCACTGCGTCGTGAGTGTGCCGTTGCTGGCATCATACTCCTCGATTCCTGCATCGGCGGTGCCCACCCATACGCTGGCTCCGTCAGTCGCCAGAGCGACGTTCTGCACGTTGTTGACAATCGGGTCGAGCCAGCGGTTGATGCTCCGGTCGAAGCGGTCGACGAGCTCATTGCTGGCTATCCAGACGATTCCATTCACCTCGATGACCTCGTTCATCTGATCGGAAGCAGGTCCGCTGGCGAACAGCGCGTTACCTGAGTGCAATGGTGGATTCCCAGGCACGATGCGCGCCATCTGCCCGCTGCCGTCATTGACGAACACCGTATCTACAGACGGGGAACGGGAGCCTCCTGCCGGCCAAGCAACGAGGTCGAGGCCTTCGAGAGGCAGTCCTAGAGAGGCGAGCGTCTTGCTGCTGGTGAACGCCCCCATCGTGGTGTTGTAGTGGTGCAGCGTGTCGCCGACCAGGATGTTCAGCCAGCCACCACCGGTGGCCATGCCGCGCACTTCGTTTGAGGCGAGCCAGTTGGCATCAGTCCAGGTGGCGAGCCATGAGCCGGTGGAGACTGACTGTCGGGCGATGCCGGCGCCATCCATGGCAATCATCAGCACGCCATTGACCTCGAGCAACTGATTGACGTCGTCGCTTGGAAGGTGGTTTTGAGTGTCCCATGCAGACTTCCACTGACCGTTGGTGAGGTCCAAGCGCATCACTCCGCCTCCGAGCGTGGCGAGCAGCATGTCGCTGCCAACCTCGAGCATGTCGGTCACCTCGTCAGAACCAGCCGACGGATTGAGTGCATCAGTCCAGCCACCCGCTCCGTAACTGAACAGGTCGCTGGCTGTCGTTCCAGCCCACAACGTCCCGGAGGAATCGAGTTCCAACGCGCCTGCTACAGCGCCTCCCGGTAGTGAGGGCAGTGGGAGCAATTCAGATGAATCGGACAACGCCCAGACGCGGAAGCCGCCGTCATCCGTCGCCACGACTAAGCGGTCGTTGGCAGCGTCCAACACGAGCGCAGTGGTGGCCACATCATCATCGAGTTCGATGACCATGGGGTTGTTGTTCGCATCGAGTTGCAACAGCGCATCCCCGGCAGCGACATACAAGCGACCGTCGCCGGGATGGACCGCGCTGGCGGTCACGTCCAGCGTGACCGGCGAGAAGGTGATCAGCGGATCCACAGGACGGAGTGCCTCGATGACCAAATCGGTCACCTCGGCACCGCCGGGCACCAGCCACGAAGCACCGGTGTTGACGTTCGGCGCGAGCCGCGATGAATGCGGGTCAGGACCGAGGAGATCATTCTGCTGGCCGAAGCCGCCTAGTCCGCGCCAGTCCATGATGGACGTCTGCGTGTCGACGAATGACAACTGGGGCTGTTCCGCCCACAGATCGTTGGCGCCGTCGACGCGCACCTCGAATGAGATGTTGTCCAGCAGCGCTCCGGGAGCGAGCAGGTGATGCATGTCGGCGATTGCCATCTGGCCAGTAGCCGGATCGGCACCGGTCGCATCGAGCCGAATCCACCCGGTGTCGTTGTGACCACCCGAACCCCATTCCGTGACTGTGGGCGCTTGTGCTTGAGCCGGGAATGCCATCGGTGTCCACGATGCAAGCAACATCAGCGTCACCAGCAGCAGACTACGGATGTGGATAGCGTTCAAAGAACGCCTGTGCGAATATGCATCCATGCCCGTAACGCTTTTGCAATTGCTTATCAATAAAGTGGGTTGATGTATCCTACGGATACCTTGCGATTTTTTTTTGCCTTGTAACACTGTTTCGCAGTTTTAGTGAAAGGGGAACGCACATATTGGAGAGGGTCGGCCGAAAGGACGGAGCCGGTGACCACACCGATGAGCAAGGACGACCAATTGCGCAGAGACTCGCTTGCATACCACGCATCCCACCCGTATGGGAAGGTGCGCACGGTACCAACGAAACCGCACGCTACCCAGAGAGACCTCTCGCTCGCCTACTCCCCTGGGGTCGCCTACCCCTGTCTTGAGATCGAGAAATGGCCCGAGAGCGCCTACAAGTACACCGCCAAGGGAAACCTCGTCGCCGTCATCTCGAATGGTACCGCGGTGCTTGGCCTCGGAGATATCGGGGCGCTGGCCAGCAAGCCGGTGATGGAAGGAAAGGGGCTGCTGTTCAAGGCGTTCGCCGACATCGATGTGTTCGACATCGAACTCGATGCAAAGGATGTTGACTCGTTCGTCGAAACGGTGAAGAGAATCGCACCCACCTTTGGTGGAATCAATCTAGAGGACATCGCCGCTCCGGAGTGCTTCGAGATCGAACGCAGGCTGGTCGACGAGTTGGACATCCCGGTGATGCACGATGACCAGCACGGGACCGCCATCATCTCGGGTGCCGCCCTGCTCAACGGGCTGGAAGTTGTTGACAAGAAAATCGAGGATGTCAAGGTCGCCGTATCGGGCGCCGGTGCGTCCGCGTTGTCGTGTGCTGAGCACTGGCTGCTGCTGGGCGTGCGCCCGGAGAACATGCTGCTGGTCGACTCCAAGGGAATCATCACCGAGGCGCGACGCGACGCCGAGGACATCAACGAGTACAAGGCGCGCTTCGCGAGCGATGTCGACGACGGTGACCTTGCAGACGCGATGATGGGGGCGGATGTGTTCCTCGGCCTGTCGGCCGGCGACATCGTGAGCACTGACATGCTGCGCGGCATGGCGGAACGACCGCTCGTGTTCGCGCTGGCGAACCCCGACCCGGAGATTATGCCGGACGTAGCGAAGGCTGCCCGGCCGGATGCCATCGTTGCGAGCGGCCGCTCCGACTTCGCCAACCAGGTGAACAACGTGCTCGGCTTCCCATACATCTTCCGCGGCGCGCTCGACTGCATGGCCAAAGGGATCACGCCTGGGATGAAGATGGCCGCCACCAAGGCGCTGGCTGACCTCACCAAGGAACCGGTTCCCGACAGTGTAACACAGGCATATGGACTCGATATCATCCAGTTCGGTGAGGAGTACATCATCCCGAAGCCGTTCGACCGGCGGGTGCTCGTGTGGGTAGCATCAGCGGTGGCGGAAGCTGCCGTGGCGGACGGAATGGCGGGCATCGAGAGCAGCGAATTCAGCGTTGAGGAATACCGTGAGGAACTGGAGTCGCGACTCGGGCTCACCCACACCGTGATGCGCAGCGTGATCAACCGCGCCAAGTCGGATGTCAAGCGCATCGTTTTCCCCGAGGGTGACCACCCATCGGTCATCCGTGCCGCCCACGTTCTCATTCAGGAAGGTATCTGCAAGCCGATTCTCCTCGGATATGAGGACCGCATCCAGCGCCGCAAGGAGGAGTTGGGGTTGGATTTCGAATGCGAGTGCGTCGACATTCTACAGGACCCGCGGCGCAAGGGGGTCTACATGGAGAAACTGGCCGAGCAGCGGGCGCGCAAGGGTGTGACGCTCTACGATGCCGAGCGGCTGCTGAAGTCACGCATGTACTTCGGCGCGGCGATGGTGCAGAACGGAGATGCTGACGGCTTCGTCGGTGGGCTGAGCCGCGCCTACCCAGCCATTCTCAGGCCGTGCCTCGAGGTGATTGGCACCGACCCGAGCGCTCATCGGTTGGTGGGGATGTACATGATGGCCATCAAGGGGCGACTGCTGTTCATCGGCGATGCGACGGTGAACATCTACCCGGACACGCGCACGCTGGCGGAGATAGCCGTGCAGACAGCGCGCGTGGCGCGCAGGTTCGGCGTGCTGCCACGAGTCGCGATGCTCTCATTCTCCAACTTCGGCTCCAGTCGTGAGATGCGCTCGAACAGGGTCGAGGAGGCTGTCACGCTAGCCCGTGAACTGGACCCGAGCCTCATCATCGATGGACCGATGCAGGCGGACACCGCGCTCGTTCCCGACATCCAAGAGCAATTTCCATTCATGAAGTTCACAGGCCCGGCGAACGTACTGATCTGTCCCAACCTGGCTGCGGCGAACATATCCTACAAGTTGCTCGACCATCTCGGTGATGCGGAGATGACTGGACCAATCCTCGAAGGGACGGCCAAGCCAGTGCAGGTGCTGCAGCAGGGCGACGGTGTGCGCGAAGTGGTCAACATGGCCGCCATCTGTGCGCTCGACGCCCAACGGCACGCCCAAGAGACCCTCTGAGGGGGCTGGGATTCGTGCTCTCTCGCCCAGGTGACACCTGTTGGTGGCGGTAATGCTTGATACTCGGCTGTGTGAGGGAGGGCCGGTGGTCCGCTGACGGATGGCGAGGATACTCTGAATCCCGATGATGAACTCCTGCTCCAGGGACTGTTCGTTCGCATCTGGCGTCACCTGAAAGTGCAATCGGCCGACGACGAGCCGCTGACCAAGGCGACCGCTCCCGACAAGTTGCTGAAACAACTAGATCTGGCGGTGTCGCGCCATGGAGTCGACCCCGATGCTCTTCTACGCTTGATCGATGTCTATCTCGAAGAGTCAGTGCGCACCCGCAACCCTCGCTACATGCAATCGCTGTGGGGTAACACACTCATCCCCGGGCTCGCTGGAGACATGCTCGCCTCTCTGACGAACACCTCGATGCACACCTACGAGATCTCTCCCATGGCCACCCTGATCGAGCAGGAGATGGTGCAGACGATGGCGCGTATGGCCGGCTTCGACTCCGGTGAAGGGGTGTTCACCAGTGGAGGGTCCAAAGGCAACCTCTACGGATTGCTGTGCGCGCGTGACTGGAAACTTCCGGGGGTCCAGCATGATGGTCTGTCTGGCAGAACCCTGGTGGCGTTCGTCTCCGACGAATCACACTACTCGGTGAAGATGGCCATCAACGTGCTGGGTATCGGACTAGACCACCTGATCGCCATTCCCTGCGACTCTGATGGACGGATGGACGTCGATGTTCTGAGTCAAGAGATTGACAACCAGAAGCGCGCCGGCCGAATGCCATTCTGCGTTGTGGCAACCTCGGGCACAACCGTTCGCGGTGCCTTCGACCCTCTGCCTGAGATCGCCGAGGTGTGTGCACGTGAATACCTCTGGCTGCACGTCGACGCCTCCTGGGGGGGTGCCGCGCTGCTCTCGCCGAAACACCGCTCTCTGCTGGCGGGCATCGAACTCGCTGACTCACTCTGCTGGGACCCGCACAAACTGATGGGCATGCCGATCTCCTGCTCGGTGTTCTTGGCGCGCAAAGCCA
>CALCOR010000227.1 GCA_937897085.1 uncultured euryarchaeote
CCTCGGAGAAGCACGGATGGTGCAGGAAGGTGAGGCGTGCACGGTAATCTCCTGGGGGGCGATGGTACACGTGTGCGAACAGGGCATCCGCGACAGCGGGGTGGCGTGTGACCTCATAGACCTCCAAACTCTCGTTCCGTGGGACCGGGACGCGGTGGTGGACTCGGTGAACAAGACCGGAAGGTGTGTCATAGTGCACGAAGCGCCCAAGACGAGCGGGTTCGGAGCCGAGATGGCTGCCAGCGTGCAGGAGCGCTGCTTCTACGCCCTTGAAGCCCCCATCGAAAGAGTGACCGGCTGGGACACTCCGTTCCCGCACAGCACGGAGTGGGACTACATGCCGGGGCCAAGTCGAATCGCAGAGGCGATCCAGAGGACACAGGAGGCATGAAGATGGGGATTCACGCATTCAAACTGCCCGACATCGGTGAGGGTGTCGTCGAGGGCGAGGTGGTCGCCTGGCACGTCAAGGAAGGGGACTCAGTCTCTGAGGACGACCCGATCATCGATGTGATGACCGACAAGGCGAACGTGACGATTCCGAGTCCGGTCACGGGAACCGTGCTCAAAACAGTCGGCGGCGTGGGGGATGTCATCGCCGTAGGCAAGATGTGTATCGAATTCGAGGTCGAGGGCGACGGAAACGTCGATGCCTCGGCGGAACCTGAACCCGAGGCGGAACCTGAACCCGAAGCAGCTTCCGAACCTGAGCCCGAGGCGCCTGCTGCGGCTCCGGCCAAGTCAGGCAAAGCGCTGGCTTCCCCGGCGGTACGCAAGGCTGCTAAGCAGGCGGGCGTCGATCTCGGCAGTGTCTCGGGCAGCGGTCCGGCTGGAAGAATCACGAAAGGCGATTTAGAGGCCTTCATGGCAGGCGGGGGTGAACTGGCGGCCGTGCAATCCAGTGGGTCTGGCCGTGCAGCCGCATCGGGAGTCACCGAGATTCCGATCAAGGGGCTGCGGCGCAAGATCGCCGAACAGATGGTGAAGTCGACCAGCAGCATCCCGCACTTCTCCTACTTCGAGGAGGTCGATGTGACCGACCTCGAGGCGCTGCGTCAATGGCTCAACGAGAATCGTGACAAGGGTCAGCCGAAGCTGACCTATCTGCCGTTCATCATGCAGGGGTTGGTCAAGGCGTTCAATTCAGGCCACGCCGGCTGCAACGCTCACTACGACGAGGAGCGCGAGGTGATTCTGCAGCACGCGGCGGTGAACATAGGAATCGCCACCTCCACCGAGCGCGGACTCTACGTGCCGGTCGTCAAGAACGTCGAAGCGCGTGACATCTGGGAGACGGCGGCCGAACTGAACCGGGTGGCGGACGCGGCGCGCGATGGTTCCGCTTCAATGGACGACCTTTCTGGATCCACATTCACCATCACCAGCCTCGGCCGCGACGGAGGCATCGGCGCCACACCGATCATCAACCATCCCGAGGTGGGAATCCTGGGTGTGCACAGCGCCACTGAGAGAGCTGTTGTGCGCGGTGGAAACATCGTCATTCGGCGCATGATGAATCTCTCCTCTTCGTGGGACCACAGAGTTGTGGACGGGGCTGACGGGGCTGCTCTGGTGCAGGCGCTGAAGGGCATGCTGGAGCATCCGTCGTCGATCTTCATGTGAGGGCCGCCATGGTCGAACAGATTTCCTGCCAGGTGCTCGTGGTCGGCGCGGGGCCTGGGGGTTACGTCTCCGCCATCCGGGCTGGCCAACTGGGGCTGGACACCGTCATCGTCGAGGGTGACAAGGCTGGGGGAACCTGCCTCATCCGCGGGTGCATACCCTCCAAGGCCGTGATTCACGCCGCCGAGCGCTTCGAGTGGCTCAGACAGCATCAGGATGGGCACATGGGCATGTCGATCTCAGGCGAAGTGTCGCTTGACATGCCCGCGCTGATCGGCTGGAAGGATGACATCGTCACGAAACTGAACAAGGGGGTCGAATCACTGCTCGCTAATGCAGGTGTCAGACTGGTCACCGGTTGGGCGAACTTCCTCGATGGCAAATCCTGCTGGGTCACCGATTCTGCTGGCGAGCGGATTGCGCACATCAGCACTGACAACGTGATCATCGCCACCGGTTCGGTGCCCATCGAACTGCCGTTCATGCCGTTCGACGAGCAGAACATCATCTCCTCTACAGGCGCGCTCGACCTCGATGAGTTGCCAGAGAAGGTGGCGGTAATCGGTGGCGGCTACATCGGGCTTGAACTCGGCTGCGCGCTCAGGAAGTTGGGCAGCGAGGTGACCGTCATCGAGGGGCTCGATTCGATACTGGCGATGTTCGATTCCGAGTTACGTCGGCCCCTTGAGCGCTGGCTGAAGAAGAACGGAGTGACCGTGCACACCGGCTGCACTGCGGAAGGTGCAGAGGTGACCGACTCGGGGGTCGACCTGACCTGGAACGACGGAGAGAAATCCGTCACGGATACGTTCGACCGGGTGTTAGTGACCGTTGGACGCAAGGCCAACATCACTGGTTGGGGCCTCGACGAGATGGGAGTGAAACTCGATGATTCGGGTCGCTTCATCGCCATCG
>CALCOR010000228.1 GCA_937897085.1 uncultured euryarchaeote
CACCTCGGCACCGGCGCAAACGGCATCCGCAGAATCGTGACACAGGGAATCATTCCATGCGCCCTCATCCAAAAGTACGTCAACAAGTGGGTCAGCACCGGCCTCGACCTGTTCGGAGTCGATGAGTCGACCTCAGCGACATGGGCGTATGTGTATGGCATCAAGGGGCGCTACGACGAGCGTGAGGCGACCGTCCCGGCCGACCGCGACCACCTCAACGAGGAGAGCAGGGCTCACTACTTCGACGAACTCAACCTTGAGATGGAGCGTATCAACGCCCGCAGGAAGGAGGGTCAGTCAGCTCTGTTCATCCCGTCTGACAAGTTTAACCGAAGTGTGGGCAAGTTCCACGGCAAGAAGCACGACCTGCAAGGCACACCGTTTGAGGGAAGTGACGAGGAGTGGGAGCAGTACCTCACTTCCGTACTGCCCGGTGACGAGGATGAGGCCGCTCTCCAAGAATACTTCAAGGAAGAGTGGATTCAGTACCGCGAGTGGAAGGAGTGATCCTTCGGGGTGGTATCATGCAGGCACACGCCCTGCTCAGCATAGACAGAGAGCGGTTGCGACCGTTCTTCGAGCGAGTTCCCGAGTTGTTCGAGGCTCATCACCTGCATGAGAGCCAGAATCCAGATGGCTACGAGGAACTGCTGTACCGAATCTATCGGCCCTACACCAGTGGCATGTTCGACATGATTGACGAGTGGATGGGGCACGGTTACCGAAACTGGCACAGTGATGTCGAGCGAGAGGTGATGCTGATGCTGTACGCAATCCGCTACCCTGACACGCTGCTTCTGGAGAGTCTCTCGGACGAGACTGACTTGGATGTCAAGTGGATTTCGGGCTACCTTCACTTCATGAAGCACACCTACTCGATTTGGGATGAGGACACTCGCAAGGGACTGGCCAAGTTGGGGATTCTGATTCCTGGCACAGACAAGGCCGACCCGTTCGTCTACGGTGCCTACATCACGGCCATCGAGCTCCTCAAGGACCTCGCCCCGTTCTACTCCTTCATTGAGCACGACGTCCCACGCCAGCGCCTCTTCCAAGCTGCCCTGGCTGCGTATGGCAGGGAGGATTGAGAGTGCAGATTCGAGTCGCTGTGATCGGTGCTGGCACCATGGGTGCCGGCATCGCGCAGGTGTGCGCGCAGGCGGGTTGGGAGACCCGGCTGTACGACGCCTTTCCCGAGGGTCTTGAGGCTGGCATGGCTCGCATCGATTCGTTCTGGGATTCGGGGATTTCTCGTGGCAAGACCACTCCCGAACAGAAGTCAGAGTGGTCTGCTAACTTGAGCGCAGTGGCCGACTTGGCCGAGGCTGTCGCAGATGTTGACCTGGTGATTGAGGCAGTCCCCGAGATACTTGAGTTGAAGCGCTCTATCTTCGCTGATTTGGACAAGTTGGCGCCTGCAGATGCGGTGCTCGGAACCAACACCTCGGGGCTGAGAATCTCGGACATCGCAAGTGCCACCAGTCGACCCGACAAGGTGGTGGGAATGCACTTCTTCAATCCGGTCCCGATCATGAAACTGCTTGAACTGGTAAGGCA
>CALCOR010000229.1 GCA_937897085.1 uncultured euryarchaeote
CGTTGCTGACCAAGCCGAGCGGTTCTGCTTCGAGGGGGTGCGACCAGAGGGCACCTGCCACCTGTGTCGCCCCGGGTTCTTTCAGTTCGGAGGCGCGTAGTTCGTGCCGCTCGACGCCTGCTTTGAGCGGCTCTTGCAGGTCGAGCACAGCCATGCGCGCTGCGCGCAGTTCACGCTCAATCCACATGCCGATGTAGCTCAGCGCCCCACCATATTCCTCGACGAAGGCATCGGTGATGCGGCCGGGGAACGGGCTTGTCACCTCACCAACGACCTCCAAACTCGTCCCATCGAGCCAGCAAAGTTCACCGTCGACGCTCTCACACAACAGCCGCTCACCCACCTTGTGCACCCGCCTGGGGGGGAACGGTGTGTCCGGCCAATCCTGCATCCGCTTCCTCCTGTGCCACCGTCTGTGCTCCCTGCCATGAAACTGCTGTTGTGTGCAGGACCGGTATTGAAGGGGTGACGCCACCTCGCTGGTGTGATGGAATCTGTGACGTTGCTCATCGTGTCTACCCCTGACATCGCATCGACGGTGCAGGGTGACGCTCTGCTCGGACGGGGCGGGTGGAATCAGGCGGATTCCGTCGAGGATGGGAAGACATGGAGGCACAAGTCACAGCCAGTGCACATCTGGTGGTTCCCAGGGAAGGTGCTCTGGGAGGATGGCTTGGATGAGCGTTACTCCGCCGCCAGCGGCGCACAGGTACGGGAGGTGATCTTCCTGTCACGCCACTCCGCTGCCAGCGGCAGGCCGAGCCTGACTCTGCACGTGATCGGAGTCCCCGGTGAATCGCCTGTGGGGGAATCGGCCGAATATGGTGGCATCAAGGGTGCTGTTGTACCGCCCAATCCGCGGTTCGCCTCCTGGTTCAGGAGGATGGTGCAGGCGGCGCACGAACACGGTGTCGCAGACGAGTTCGACCTGACCATCGAGACTACCCATCACGGGCCGACGCTCTCCGCTCCGACGATGTTCATCGAAATCGGTTCAAGCGAATCCCACTGGGGACGCACCGACGCTGCCGAGGCATGGGCTGACGTGATCAGCGAGGGACTGGGTCTAGACGGCGGTCCGGGGTACGGGGACTGGCATTCCCTCAGCGACTCCGAGCGGGCGCAGTCGAAGGTGATGCTGGGGATCGGCGGAGGTCACTATGCTCCACGGCACACCGACGTGTTGCGCAAGACGGACTGCTGGGCTGGCCATCAGGTCGCATCGTATGCACTCGAGATGCAGCGGCCCGAAGATGAGTCGTGGGACCCACAGACCGGCGACCTTCCGGAGGGGCCATGGGTGCATGCCATCCGTGTGTGTGCCGAGAGCACCCGGCAATCCTTTCCGGGAGGAGAGGTGATCGCACACCTGGATCGTAAGTCGTTCAAGGGCTGGCAACGCCGCGCAGTCATACGCCTGTGTGAGGAACTGAACATCCCTGTGGGCCGCACATCCGCCTTCGAGTGAGTGTCAGTTCAGTCTGGCTAGCGCTCAGCAATCGTCAAGGCACTGCCGCGTCTGTTAGGGGCGAGGTTCACCGTATGGGTCTGTTCGGGCGCGTGGTAGTCGGCGTGCTGCCCGTCATGCCCCGCTTCTTCGTCGGCTGGATCGCCAAGCGTTACATCGCCGGAAAGGACCTCGATTCCGCGGTGGAGCTGATGCAGCGCATGCAGGCACAGGAAGGGGCCTGTTTCACTGTCGACGTGCTTGGGGAGGAAATCACAGACATCGCTGAAGCCCAGGCATTCCTCGAGGAGTATGAACGGGTGCTGGACAAGATCACCGAAAATCGGTTGGACGCCGATCTGTCCGTGAAACCAACGGCATTCGGAGTGCTAATCGATGAGCATCAGGCGAGTGAGAATCTGGAGCGGTTGTTGCGCAAGGCAGCCAAGCAGGGCATCTTCATCCGTCTGGACATGGAGGATCGCCGGGTAACTCAAGCGACTATCGATATCTGCCTGCGTATGCACGAACTCGGACTCACGAACGTCGGCGTAGTTCTACAGGCTAGGCTGTTACGCACACCCGCTGACATCACCGCGATCACCGAGAAACTCGGTCCTGCGGCTGATTTCCGCATCTGCAAAGGAATCTACCTCGAGCCACCTGAGGTGGCGCACACCGGTTACCGTGAGATAGTGAACGCGATGAACGACTGCGTAGATGCGATGCTCGACTCGGGCGCCTATGTCGGAATCGCCACTCACGACCATCCGGTGATCAAACAC
>CALCOR010000230.1 GCA_937897085.1 uncultured euryarchaeote
ACACCTTCACTGCCTGCGCGTGGTCCCCTGAGAGGGTCAGTGCCCGTGCCCTCAGGACAGAATTTTCACGCCCCCCATCATCAGGGATGTGCATGAGTGCCTCAGTCGCCAATGCTGGACCCTCAGGGAGTGTCATCGGAAGTTCGCCGACTTGGTCAAGAACTGCACGCTCCCCTTCACCTATATCGACGAGCAACTGGGCGAACTCAACTCTGTCAGGATGCTGTGGTTCGGCGTTGAGTAGAGACCTCCAGGCGTCAATCGACTGCTCCAACCGCCCAAGTTGCATAGAGGCTCCAGCCAATGCCCGCGCAGCATTCGTGTAGTCACTCCTCAGAGACAGCGCCGTCTCGAAGCAGGTCGCTGCGGTTTCGATGTGCTCTCCCTTGCGGTGCAAGGTTCCCAGATTGTACCATGAAGAAGAGTCCTCGTTGTCCAATTCAAGGGCGTAGTTAAACGATTCAATGGCGTTCTCGTCCAATCCCATGCGTGCCATCGCATTGGCTGCGATACGCCAGCAGCGGGGGTCTTCCGCAGCGGTGGTGTGCAGGTGGTCGCGCAGCAGATCCAGGGCATCCTCGACATCGCCGGCCTTCACCATCTGGGCAGCGAGGTCAGCCAATCCGTCCAGGTCAACAGCGGGCTCTTCTGCTACCGGCTCGGGAACTGGAGCAGGTTCAGGTGGAGGTGCAGCGGGCGCCTGTGGGGGTTCCGTGCCGGCGGCAATCTCGGAGAGCAGGGGGTGTGATGGGAATGAGCGGAGGCCTATGTGCGCCCAGCGAGCAGCATCGTCATTGTTCTCGCTACGTGACAGCAGGACGGCGAGATTAGCAGCTGCTGGACCGTGGTCAGGCTGCATATCGAGGCAGATGGTGAACGACTTCTGCGCCTCTTCTATGTCACCGTTCATCTCATGGATCACTCCACGGTTGAACCATGCCATCGCGTTGCTCGCGTCGGCGGCAATCACCTGATTGAACTTGGAAAGGGCTTCCTTTGACTTGCCTTCTCTGCCTAGTTCCTCGCCGTCGGCCAACAGCGAGTCTATGTCTACACCACCATCCTCTTCGACGGACTCATCAAGATTCTCATCAACCTCAGACGCCTGCTCTTCATCTGCGGAGTCAGAAGTCATGCGTCCCTTGATACTGCTCGCTGCCTCTGAAGTCTTCTCCACGATGTCACTACCGACCCCCCCTACCATTCGAAAGACTGGGATTACATGTTCGCCGACGGACTCGGTCACCTTCTCGACGACTGGCTCAACTCGGTCCACCACCTTCTGGACGCCTTCGCTGACTGCCTCTGACGCTTCACTGAGTTTCTCCTTGACTGTGCTCGAATGCTTCGGTGGCACACCAAAGAGTGCGCCATCGCATTCAGGGCAGGCTGCTTCGCGACCGTCGAGGTCGGTGTCGCAGTGAGGACATGATTCGTGACCGTGCTCAGGCATGACTCAACCGGCCAGCGACCAACACCATTCACGGATAAGGGTTCTCCGTGCGCGCATATGCGGGTGCGAGCGTTCTAGTGGTGTAGAGCGGGAAAACGTATGAAGAGACGCCGACTCGCCGTAGCATGGCAGACGAACCGGTGCGCGTGATGGGACTGTCGGGGAGCATCAGTGCCACTTCAGCCAATCAGAGCCTGCTCACCCTGGCGCTCAGGGCGGCCGAGCAAGCGGGTGCAGAGACGGTCCGCTGGGACCTTGAGGAGAACCCTTTGCCTCTGGTCGGTGCGGCTGGTTCGTGGGAGGATGAGAACGTCAAGGAGTTCCAAGAGATGGCCAAGAGCGTTGATGCATTCATCGTCAGCAGCCCAGAATATCACGGATCGATGTCCAGCGTGATCAAGAACCAGTTCGACTGGCTCTATTTCGAACATGTCGAAGGCAAGACGTTCGGCGTTATGTCGACTCTTGGCGGTCAGACCAACTCGAACACGCTCAACCACCTGCGGTTGGTGGTGCGCTGGCTCAGGGCATGGGTGGTGCCGACACAGGTCGCTGTGGGCAAAGTGAAGAGCGCTTTCAATGAGGATGGCGAACTTGAGGATGAGGAGTTGGCCAGCAGGGTGGAAAAACTCGCTCAAGAGGTCATAGACCACGCTATTCGGATGCGTGATTGACTAATTATTCGCGGAATTGTTAGTCGTTTGTTCAGTCATGCGGCACCACCGTCGACCAGCGATTCAAGGTGGGCTAGGGATCTCTTCGCTGCCTCGCACACTTCTTCGTCGTCATCCTCCATCCTGTCAACGAGGATGGGAACCACCCGCGCGTCAGGGAAGCGGGCGAGAAGTTCAACGCTCAGCCTGCGAACGGTCGGCGAGCGGTCGTTGGCGGATTGGATGACAAGAGGGATTGCCTTGTCACCTTCGAACTGTCCTATCTGCTGCAGGGCTGTGTGGCGCACGTGCGTCTCATGATCATCAAGTCCACGTGCCAGGAAAGGAAGCGCCGCGTTATGACTGATGCGCCCCAGAGCCTCGTGCGCATGCACGCGTACGGTCGTGTCAGGGTCGTCCACACAGCGTCCGACCTGCTCTATCACGAGACTGTCACCCAGACGTCCTAGGGCGGACAGGCACCCTCTGCGAACAAGCGGGTTCGGGTTTCTGCATCCATCCAATATCGGATTGTAATGCCCGACGTGCACCAATGCGGCCACCGCATTGGTATGTAGTTCCCTTTCTGACAACGCATTCACCAGCGCCCCGCACCCGTTCGCATCTCCGATCATCCCCAACGCCTCGATGGCGCTGTTGCGCACATCCGCATCCAACATCGGATCGGCGACCATGGCGCTCAGGGGCTTCGTTGCTCGCTTTCCCAGACGGAAGGCCATCTCCGGGTCCTTTCCCGCCACAGCCACTCCCTGACTCACCGTGCGCTGGATGGAGACCAGCCTGATGATCCCCTGGATGAGGATGAAGTCGATTGTGAGCAGGATGAACATCACCAGATGTCGACCCCAGATAGAGTCGAACTGTACATCGGAGACATGCACGTCGTACACCTCGGACCAGTCGAGCAGTGAGCGGAAGAACAGGTCGACTCCGAATGCCAGCCATGTCGACATCGTCACCCCCGCATCGACATCGTAGAGATTGAACAGACGATGACTCAGTTCGAGCAGCAGGGGGATGAGCGCGAACAGTTGCAATGCTGAGATTAGTGCTCCGAGGCGTAGGTCGGGAAGACTGTCAGGGTCGAGATCCTCCAACTTGTGGGCGATGCGTGTTCTGAGCTTCTCGTTCTGTGTCCACGCTCTGCCGATGGCGAGCACACCGATGTAGCCCATAATCACCGCCAACAACGCCAATGGAGCAGGCGCGACGCGGGCGATCGCGTAAATCAACCCGTAGACGGAGATTAGGGCAGCGGTTCGCGGCAGGGGGTCGACGAAGCCTACGCCGAAAAGCCGCGCATATCCAGCCAGCAACTCATCCATAGTGCGCAGACCTTGACGCACCCGTTCCAACTGTGACACGACCCCACCCAGACCGTACCGGCGACCCTCTGAATATCACCCTTTCATTCCGCGGAGGTTCCCCTGACCGGTATTCACGGGTCCGAGCCATGGGCGAACCATGCCAACGAATATGTCGGCTCGCCCGGATTTGAACTGGAATATGGCGGCCGGTTCCGCTGAGCGAGAGCCCGACGGTGGTGAGGCACGATGAGTGGGACGAGGGGGGTTTTGACCGTAAACCAAACGGACTCCGGGCCCCCCCGCCCCGTATCCCCGGAGCAAACTGAGCGAGGGGTGCCGCGCCCTTGAATGATGCGTGTCCGGGCTATGCCGGCTCGACGCCTGAGTGGGCCCGCCCAGATTTGAACTGGGGTCTGACGCCCCCGAAGCGCCAAGTATAGCCAAGCTAACCCACGGGCCCTGTGAGCGTTCTGTCCATCGTACCGCCCGATATGTCATTATC
>CALCOR010000231.1 GCA_937897085.1 uncultured euryarchaeote
CGGTTCGTGTGAATATCCTCCACCACCGGTGCCAGGGTGCATGGATCCCGACGCCACCAATTACGCTGAGAACGCGACTGTGGATGACGGTTCGTGTGAATATCCGCCACCACCGGTGCCAGGGTGCATGGATTCCAACGCCACCAATTACGCTGAGAACGCAACTGTGGATGACGGTTCGTGCGAATATCCTCCACCACCGGTGCCAGGGTGCATGGATCCCGACGCCACCAATCACGCTGAGAACGCGACTGTGGACGACGGTTCGTGCG
Organism: uncultured euryarchaeote; assembly: GCA_937897085.1. Taxonomy (GTDB): domain Archaea; phylum Thermoplasmatota; class Poseidoniia; order Poseidoniales; family Thalassarchaeaceae; genus JAKUTA01. The sequence goes on from CALCOR010000231.1 coordinate 273, forward strand.
AGTATCCGCCACCACCGGTGCCGGGTTGCATGAATACAACAGCCACCAACCACAATGAGAATGCGACGGTGGATGATGGCTCGTGTGTGTATCCTCCACCACCGGAACCTCCGGCAGATGATGATGACCCACCCACACCCATCGATGATGATGACGATGAGGATTCGAGCGTCATCGAATCTGAATCACCACAGAAGTCCGGAATCGTAGAGAATCTCGGCATGGTGAACATCGTTCTGGGAGTTGTCCTGGTTCTGCTGTTGAGCGTGTTGGTGTTGCTTCAATTAGGGGGCCGTGCGTCAACAAACCGCTATGACCGCATCCGATGAAATTGGCTACATGAACAGCGATTACGCAAGGATGCTGGTCGCTCAAGGTTGAAGGGAGTGGCGCGCCCCGCTCGACTCGATGAGCGAAGCGCGTCAAGTCATCATCATCGGCTCAGGTCCAGCCGGCTACACCGCTGGTCTCTACACCGCCCGCGCCATGCTCGACCCGCTGATGTTCGCCGGTTACGCCTCAGGAGGTCAACTGATGCTGACATCCGACGTGGAGAACTATCCCGGTTACCCAGAGGGCGTGGGAGGTCCGGAGATGATGGTGGATCTGCGCAAGCAGGCGGAGCGGTTCGGCCTCGAGGTCGAGGACAAGAACGTCGAGCGGGTCGATCTCAGCGAGCGCCCGTTCAAGGTTTGGGTCGAAGGCGAGGAGTTCAGCGCCAACGCAATCATTCTCTCCACCGGAGCGGATGCCATCTGGCTCGGGGCCGAGGGTGAGGCGGAGCAGAAGGGCAGGGGTATCAGCACGTGTGCCACATGTGACGGCTTCTTCTTCCGCGACCAGGAGGTCGTCGTCATCGGCGGGGGCGACTCAGCGATGGAGGAGGCCAACTTCCTCACCCGCTTCTGCAGCAAGGTGACCATCCTGCACAGACGAGAGTACTTCCGCGCCTCCAAAGTGATGGAAGAACGGGCTCGCGCCAACCCGAAGATCGAGATACAGACGTTCCGAGTCGTGAAGCGCTGGCTCTCCGACGAGAAAGGGCTCACTGGTGCCATCCTCGAAGACCCTCGTGACGGCACCGAGTACGAGATGTCCTGCGAAGGGGCGTTCATCGCCATCGGTCACAAGCCGAACACCGGCTTCCTCGAAGGACAGGTCGAGATGGACGACTCGGGCTACATCCTGCACCACGAGCACACGATGACCTCTATTGCAGGAGTCTTCGCCGCCGGAGATGTCGTCGACACTCGTTATCGTCAGGCAATCACCGCAGCCGGCATGGGCTGCGAGGCGGCCATCGACGCCGAGAAGTGGCTCGAAGACAACGTGCACTGACGGACGGCGAAGGGGCAAAGCGTGACGACGCTCCCCGAGGTAGCGTGACCGACCTCTCATCCGACGAACTGGCGCGCTACGCGCGGCACATCATGCTGCCCGAAGTTGGCACAGAAGGCCAAGTGCGGCTCAAGCAAGGCTCTGTGCTGGTCATCGGTGCAGGAGGGCTCGGCTCACCCGCTCTGCTCTATCTGGCAGCGGCGGGCGTGGGCAGGATCGGTATCATCGATGATGACGAGGTCGATCTGTCGAACCTGCAGCGTCAGGTGATCCACGACACCGGCTCCATCGGCGAGGCGAAATCGACCTCGGCGAAGGGGCGCTTGGAGGGAG
>CALCOR010000232.1 GCA_937897085.1 uncultured euryarchaeote
CAGTGATTTCTTGATGCTGCGCACCATGTCTGAGAGTTCGCCTTCGTCGAGCTTGCGTTTACCCTTCAGCGCTGACAATGCCCCGAAGATGCCTGAGCGCAGTCCATCGAGTGCCATCCTATCCTCATCCGTCGCTGACAAGTGTCACCCTTCAACCCGTCGGCCTGTCAGAGTCGGTGTTCCGTTCTCAGGCGCTTGGAAAGTATACATGAGAGGCGTTCAGGTCCGAGCCTCGATGGCCACACCGCTGCCGACGATGTGGCATGCCCAAGCGCTCACGCTCATCGGGCTGGTGGGCATCTTCGTCGGTTGGCGCGGAGGGATGCGGCGGATGGTCGGATTCTACGACATGCCCAATGCCACCATCCATCTCGCCTGGGGCATCGCCATCGGCGGACTATCCGCATGGTTCGTCGACAGTCTGTTCATCCAACCGATGCTCGCCGTCATGGCAGTACCTGTGGAATCGGTGGTACTGCTGATGTTCATCGGGCTGGCCCAGACCGGGGCAGTACATCTGCTGCTCACGCGCGAACGCGTCAAGTTGCTGCGCGCTGCGCCCACCTCCGGTTGGACGTTCGGGCTGGGACTCGGAGGGATGCAGGTCGTTTACCTGCTGATCCGCGTCGCCGACGAGAACTGGATCGGCATCATCTCGGGTTTCGGCACCCCTACGATACTGTTGGGGGTCTATCTGGCGATATTCGCCCCGTGGATGCAGGGTATCATAGGGGCCTGGCAGGGGGCGGGCATCCTGTCCGGGAGACCATGGATTGCCATCTGGAAGGCAGCGCTTGCTCGCGGATTGTTGCTCTTCCTGCTCGCCTACGGTGTGCTCAACCTCCCGATGCTGTTGATGCTGGTGCCAGCCGTCCTGCTCGGGCAGATGCGCGCAGATGACGAATGGCTCCCAATGGCTCTGCTACCCGCGCTCAGGCAGGAGTACGAGCGGGTTCGGCGGAAGGGTGGCAAGCGACTGAAGCAACGGCGTGAGCGTGAGCGTGGCGTTCCGGTATCAGAAGAGGAATGACCCGCTGGGTATCGTTTCACGAATACGCGTTGGGGAACCGTTATGGGGCGCTGGGGAGGGTATCTCAGTGATGACTCGCTGCCCCTACTGCCTCGCTGGGATAGTCGAGGGTCAACCGCTGTGCTACACCTGTGGCAGGTTCGTAGAGGGTAGTCAGGGATTGGCTGCACGCGTCGCACCTCGTCCTTCGGGCAGGACCGGAACACCGCCTGCGCGTTCCGGGATAACCTCTGGATATCGGGCCCCCAGTGCTAGGGCTATGCGCCGCAGCAGGAGGGGCGGCAGCAAGCAATACCGCAAGATCGTCATCGTTGTGGTGATCGCCTTCGTGTTCCTGTTCACTCCTGCACAGGACCAGTTGAAACGGCAACTCGATCACTGGCTTGGGGAACTATGGGATCAGGTTGGACCGTACCATGAGTATCCGGTGACCACCAGTTACACCCTTGAGAGGACAATACGCTTGGACAACTACGACTTCTCCGACCGCGAGTTCACCTACCGCCTGCCCATTCCGATTCAGAGGACCAGCCGTGGGACGTGGGATGACACCTTCACCTACGTATCCGGTGCCAAGGAACCAGCGTCTTCCATACAGGTGGTGAAATTGATGTCTGTTGGCGCCAATTCAGCGACCATCGGTGTCCCACTGCTGACAAGTTCACATCTTGAGCAAGAGGATGCCATTGACCTGGGTGACGGGATGACAACTGTCTATTGGCCCGTTCCGGGACAGGGGGAGGAACGTTGCGAGTTCATGCGCTGCATCATCTGGTCGGGGACGATGCCCGCGCGCAGCAGCGTCCAACTCGTCATTCGCTACGTTGTGCTGGCACATTCGAACACCTGGTGGCTGGACGGCAGCGTGGACAGCGTAGTTCCAGGAAAGGAATTCGGCATGAACGTTGGCAACTCAGGAGATTTCGCTGATCTGAACCGCCCGGGATGGGTCGGCTCGACGACCAACCTCATAGGCGATGTCTCGCAATGGTACGACCGCTCGTTCGACCCAAGCTGGCCCGATTGGGCGATAGACGGACAGCATCCGCTGGTCACAGCGGCCGCGGACCAGCTCACAGCCTCGCTCCCCTCCGACCAGCAGCAGAATGTATTCGCCTTCGCCCATGCAGCGTTCGAGTATGTGCGCGATAACGTGCAGTATTCCGCTGGCCTCGCCAACCCCCCTCGCAGCGGCCCGACCTGCCTCGCACATGGGCTGGGTGATTGCGACGAGCAGTCCAACGCTTGGATGAGCATTCTCAGGGCGCGTAACATCCCAACATGGTACGAGTTCGGGGCACTGACGGACATGGACCACACCAAGTGGGAACCACACGCTTGGTCCAATGTTCTCATCCCATTCGATTCGGGTTGGTGCGCGGCGAAGTCTATCAGGGTCGAGACCTGTTATCTCGAGGCGTCGGTGGATGTGGTGAACAACAAGTGGATGTTGCACACCCCGACCGCCTTCACTGAGTGGATAGAGCCTGCCAGCAATGAGGGAGAGGCGGCGGGAGAATTCTATAGACCACTGAACCTGAACGCAAACCAATTCCAATGGAACATGACATGGGACACTGTCGAGGGACCAGTACACAGCGGTGGAACATACAAGGTGAGACTCGACTTGCTGTAGTGAATGCTGAAAAGGGATACCGAAGGCGGCGAATCAACCGGGGTTGTCAGAATGCGCATAGTGATCGGGGGGGCCGGCGAAGTAGGTCGCGGGGTGGCCAAGGCGTTACGCAGCGAAGGCAGGGATGTCGTGCTCATCGACAACGACACCCATGCACTCAAGGAGGCCCAGGCTCTCGATGTGCTAGTCCTGCAAGGAGATGCTTCGCGGCGCGAGGACCTCGAGGAGGCGGGCTTCATCGAGGCGTTGCCGGGCGGAGTCGTCCTGACGGGGGGCGGGGCGCGGCTCAACGGGCTCGTCGAGGTGGCGGAGCGAGTGCTCGAGATGCCAGCGGCCGTCGGAGATCCCAAGGGCCTGGCGGGGCTGGTCG
>CALCOR010000233.1 GCA_937897085.1 uncultured euryarchaeote
ATGCTCGGAGGCATGTTGCTGTAGTTGGTCGCGGTGCCTGGCTCGCCGATTCGCCCAAGGTATGCCTCGACACCATTGACGATGTCACGGCTGTGCTCTGGCATCTGCTGGCGTGCCCATTCACCGAGACGCTTCACCTCGGCGTCGAGGTTCACGGCACGCTGGGTGAGGGCGGCATCGGTGGAGTCCACTGGTTGGTTGTGGGTGGTGTTCGATGTGGTCGACATGCGCACCTCGCGCAGCACCTTCTTGACGAGGTGGAAGCGCCCGAGGGCCATCAGGCGGGCAACACGCCCCTTGATTGCCTTCTTCGCCTTGAGCAGGTCATTCGACTTCAGTCCGAGTTCCTTCGCCTTCGCCTTCCAGTCGAATCCCTCGACAGGGCATAGGTCGGAGGTCACCATCAGCACGGCCACGGCGGCTACGCCCATCTGGTAATCCTGCGGCTTGCCCTGCAGGAAGCGCAGTTCATTGCGCGGCAACTTGCCGAGCTTCTTCGTCATCTTGGTGTCCTTCTCGTCGGGCTGCTCGACCCAGGCTGCCTGGATCACCGCCGAAGCGCACTCGTTCGCGTGCTCGCCAAGTTGGTAGGACTCAACCTCCTCGTTCACACGCAATGAGCGCGCGTGCTTCTTCTCATCGCGGTTGGAGTTGTTGCGTTCGGTGATGGCGAGACGCGCGGCTCCTCGGCCGAACTTGTACGCTTCCCATGTCTTCGGGCCGGTTCCACCCAGCACCTTCTGCCCGTTGGCGAGGGTGCGGTTGCGGGCGCCGTGATTGCTGCCCTCAGCGAGATAGCCTGCATGAGCCTCCTCTTGTTCGTTCTCAGACAGCACGAGCCCGCAGACGGGACAGTGGCTCTCGCCCCGCTCCTCGTCTCGTATGGACTCGACTGTCTTGTTGCATTCTTCACAATGTGTTCCTTTGGTCATTTTCTTGTCTCCTACGTTTGTACAGGCATCGCACCTGCAGGACGTCGTTCAAGCGCCACGTCTACACGCTCGCGGTACACCACCCGTCAGGTGATGCGCCAGATCGATTCGTTTTGCGTTGTCAGGATTCAGTTGGGCGGCCAGGTGATTCGATGCTTCCTGGTCGTGCGTGGCTTTCCAGGCCACTCGGAGTCCCCATATGTGGGTCGGCTGTAATAAATGTAGGGTGTTCCTGCATCATGAAGCCTCCATGTTTTATTTTGTGTTGTCGAGACCCGCTCCTCCCCGTGGGACACTCTCTCACCTACGGTGAGAGTGTCCCACTGGGGAGAGTTGGTTGAAATGGAGCCGGGTGTCCCGTTTCCACCAACCAACACATTCTGGGTCCGCACTAACACCGCGACCTCTTGAGACTATTTCAACGATTTGATACAGTGCATCATCATGAATGCTTCTAAATGGGGCGTACCATTTGTAGAGGTAACTCTAGAAGATGTGCGTGTACTCACTCAGCACAGCGAAAATCGTTCAAGAGGATGATATTACGAGCATTCCATCCCCATATGCATTATATCCAGTCCCCGTGGGCGAGACGCGCGTGAGCGAGTTATGTGTGTGCGCAAGGTAGTGTGAGAACAAGTGGTGATTCTCGAACAGATCTGCGACTTCCTCGAGGAAGAGGGTTTTC
>CALCOR010000234.1 GCA_937897085.1 uncultured euryarchaeote
GAGCATCTGAGCGGGTGCGCGAACTTGTGGACCTGCTGCTGGACCGGAGTCGGCCCGACACACGGCTAGGTCAGCATTTCCTCCTCGATGATGCGGTGCTGGATCGGGCTGTGGAACTGGCCGAGTTGCATGAGGGAGATACGGCGGCTCCTGCCCGGGTGCTCGAGGTAGGCCCTGGACCGGGCACGCTCACCCAGAGGCTGCTCGATGCCGGGGTGTTCGTGCACGCCATCGAACTCGATGCAGAAGCCGCTGCCCATCTATGCCGAGTGTTCACCACCGAGATCTCCGAACACCAGTTGGAGGTCGTGGAGGGCGATGCGCTCGCTCTCGCATGGCCCGCTGGTCTGACGCATGTCGTATGCAATCCTCCGTACCAGATTTCGAGTCCGCTCATCGAGCGCATTGAGCGCTACCAGCGCGACGAGGTGCGCGGAGGGCGCTCTGGGCTCGCTGCCGTGGTGCTGCTGCTGCAGGAGGAGTTCGCCGTCAAGGTCGGCATGACCACCGGAGAGCCGTCGCGCGGACCGCTCGGGATGTCGTTGGCGTTCTCTTGGAAAAGCGAACTCGATCTGAAGGTACCTCCGCACTCTTTCTCCCCGCATCCAGCGGTCGACAGCCGGATGGTCAGGCTCATCCCTGACGATCTCGCCACTGCGCTGGGGCATGACCCAGAGCATCCGCTCGGTGTTTCTCTCGAACCCGCTGACTCCCGCTTTTCCCGCCTGCTGGTGAGGCATTGCTTCGAGCAGCGCCGCAAGAAGTTGCGTAACAGGTTGGCGCGCCCGCCCAGACGCCTCGAAAGAATACCAGGATGGCACCGAACCCGATGGTCCGAGGCGGTTCAGGCGCTCTCGAAGAATGATGGATTGGCAGGTTTGCCGAGCGGTTTCCTTGATCTCAGGCCGGAGTCGTTGACACAGCAGGAATGGCTGACTCTCTCCAGTTGGCTTTCAGCGCTGGAAATTGGAACTCTGCAAGCGGAATAGCGCCGTGAGAACGCCGGGTTCAAAGAGGGAGGCTGGCTCCGGACCCCCGGAGGGGTTGCAGCACATGGCGAAGAAGGACACCTATCTGGCTCTGCTCAGGCGCGGTGTTGACGAGGTCACAGCCCAGACGTTAGCGGATGCCGGTGTCACCATCGGTGGCCTCAAGAAGATGAACTCGGAGCAACTTGTCGGCAATTACGGCCTCAAGAAAGGGGTCGCTGCCAGCGTCATCGAGGTCATCGCATCCGGTCCGAGCCAAGCCGGTCGCGAGCGCTACCTGTCGAAGGTACTCTCAGACACGCCCAAGAAGTTGGATCGCGTTCAGGAGCAGAGGCTCCGTCGCCAGCAGAAAGACATCCTCGCAGAACTCATCGAGGAGAAGGAGCGGCTCAAACTCACGCGGGTGGAGGCATTCCGCAGCCAGAAGTTGGTCATGAATCGGTTGGGCAAGAGCATCGAACTCATCTGCAAGTTGGAGAACAACTTCGACGACGAGAGCAAGGATGAGCAGCGCACCAAGATCCGCGACCAACTGGAGACGCGTGGGCTGGAGGCAGCCCGCGACCACGAACTGCTGGAACTCACCGGAACACCGCAGGACATCGTCGATTACCGACGCAATGTCGTCCCGATTCTGTGCATCCACGCCTGCCCGGAGTGCGGCGAGGAACTCGACCCGCGCGGGAGCAATCTCAACGGGGACAACGTCGACAGCTGGAGTTTCATCTGCTGGGACTGCGAACACGAGTTCGAAGCACCTATGTCGCAGGTGGTGGACAATCATCTGAACAGTGGAACCAGGATTAAGATCGACCCGAACAAGCCACCTCGCATTCCAATCGCCAAGCCTCCGGTCGAAGCGAAGGTGTCTACAGTTGCCGACATCATCCGCAAGGACCTGGAGGCGACCGGCGCCAGTGCCGATGAGCTTGAAGCAGCGGTCGAAGAGAGCAACTTGTCGGGCGGCCTGATGGCGATCAACGACTGGATTGACCAGACGCTGGCCGCCAAGAGTTACATCCAGGCGCAGGAGGATCGTGAGGATTTCATCGTCGCTACCGGTGCAGGTGCGACCAAGTTCAACAAGTGGATGAAGAAGGCCGGGCTGCACTTCAACAAGCAGTCTGGGCGCTGGACCCGCTGGTCCGACCGCTGAACTTCCGATTTGTCGGAGTGAGAATCGTCATACGCTGAGGCCTGATGTTCTCTCTGTCTTGAGGTGTGCAGATGGACGAGACGCTGCGCTACGCGATCTGGATTGCGTTCGATGCAGTGGTGCTGTTCATCGTTTTCCGCTTCCTGTTCCGCAAACTGCGCACTAAGTTGGCCGAGGTAGAGGAGCGCAAGCAGGCCCACTGGGATGCTGGTATCCATCACGAATCCGAATGATTCGCTTGCAACCCACTCATTTGCTGCCGATCCAGCCCTTGCCGCGGAACCAGAGGAGCATCAGTCCTGAGAACAAACCCATCGCCGTGATGATGTACCAGAATCCATCTCCGGATGCGAACGGCAGCACATCCGTGTTCATCCCGAAAACGCCTGCGATGAGCGTCAGCGGGAGCATGATGGTGGCGATGATGGTGAGCGTGCGCATCACCTCACCGACGCTCGCCTGCTCCTCAGCGAGGCGCATGGAATACTGGGAGATGTAGGTGTCACGCGTGCTGGCGGCACCGGCGTTGTAGTTCTCGACGCGGCGAGCGAGCGAGCGCATCAGGTCGCCGAGGTCGCGGAAGTAGTCCTCGGTCTCTGGGCTGACGAACTCCTCGTCCGGCCTGAGCATCCGTTGCACGATCTCGTTCAGGGGAGTGGTTGACTTGGAAATCTCACGCAGGTCACCCTTGAGCTCATGCAGATTCTCCAGCAGATTGGGGTACTTCCTCGAGGGGTCGAACACCTGGTCCTCCAACTCATCGAGTTTGTCGCTGAAGCGGTCGAGCAGACGGTACCAGTCGTCCGCGACCGCGTCGAGCAGGTCATACAGCAGGTAGTCGGAACCGAGATCGGCTCGCTTGCGCGACTTGGATGAGTGGAAGCGGCGTCGGAAGTCGGCGAGGCCCGGTAGTTCAGCATCGCGGACGGTGACCAACCACGGGCCTGAGAGGAAGGCGCGTAGGTGCTCTGTGTCCAGTTCATGATCGGCGTCGCGGGCGGCGAAGGTGACGAACTTGTGCTCGTCGTAGACGTACGCCTTGGAGACCGGCTCGGCGAAGCAGTCGTCGACTGCGAGGTGGTGGAAATGCATCTCTTCCTGCAGCCAGGTGCGCACATCTTCGTCCGGATAGCGGATGTCGACCCAGCCGCTGTCAGAGGCGGCCATGGCGTCGGAGAGTTCAGAGATGGCAATCTCGCTGCCCTTGCGCTCGCCGTCGCGCGTGTGCAACTGGATGGTGACCATCGCTCTCCCTCAAGAATCGCCGGGTGCGCGGCTGCTTATGTGCCTCACGCACGTGAGAAAACGGCTTGATGCAGTCGTTCACTCGTTGACGGCGGCGTTCCAGCGGTGGGTGTCCGGAACGCCGACCACCTCGATGTGAACTTCTGGAATCTGACGCTTCTTGAGCAGGGCGGCGCGCAGGTCGACTAAGTCGAGCAGACAGCAGGGACAGTGGGC
>CALCOR010000235.1 GCA_937897085.1 uncultured euryarchaeote
CCGTGGTGCTCACTCTCCACGGCTTGTTCGAATCGGTCACGCGGCAGCAACGATCCTTGATGATCGGGATGCCATTGATGCTGTTCCTGCTTCACACAACCTTCTCCATCGGGCTTCTCGACGGGCTAATCCGCAAGGGGCGTGCCCCCAAGGATCGCGTCAACTGACAAGTTTGGCGCCTTGTACTGCCATTCGCTGGCACCAAACATTGAACGGGAACTGTGGCGTCGAAGCGTTTGGTCCGCATGGCTGATGACAAGAACGAGATGACCGCGTGGGCGCTGCTCATCACTCCGGCGATTATCGTCGCCATCCTGCATTCGATCATTCCGGCAGCGGGTCATTACGTCGACCTGACCTGGGAGAAGGTGGTGATGTACCTCACCGCGCTGGCTCTCGGATTCCTGCTCTTCCGTCGCTCGCGCAAGGTGCTCGACCACGAGTTCTTCCGCGCCAAGAGCATCAGGGGGCTGCGCAAGGCATACACGGCCGAGGACCGCGGCCTTTGGACCAAGGCTGATTCGGCGATGGCTCAACTTGAGCGGGACGCTGAAGGATACCTCGCCACCGACGATGATGCTGGCAGGGACAAAGGAAAGCTCACTGACGAACTGGCAGGCAGGTCGATGTCCGACAAGGCAGAGGAGGAGAAGCCTGAACTTGAGATTCGAATGCTGTCCGAAGAGGAGCACGTGCGTCGTTCCACCAGTCGCATGTCAGAGGATGGGCAGGAGGATCCGATGGCTGCGATGGCCGCATCTGACTTGGCGCACGAGCGCAAGCAGGCGGCCAGTCCATCCAATGTCGATGCCAGTCTCCAACAGGCCCTGAAAGATGAGGACTCAGCGAGGAAGCAGAAGGTGAAGGAGACGGCGGCGCCAGCACCGGTGGTCGCCAAGCCGAAGCCAAAACCGAAACCCGAACCGAAGGCAGCATCTCCACAGGAGTACGAACAGATCTATGGTGGTGGCAAGGAGCCTGCGGGAGTCACGGTTGAGGGTGACAAGGACCTGGCATCGCTCGCAGCCTCAACAGGGGGTGGAAGGGACGTCGGCAAGGAGACGAAGTTCTGCCTCGACTGCGGGGCGCGTAACCCGATCAGCAGGGACTACTGCTCCAGCTGCAGTGCTGTACTGACCTGAGAGCATGCTCACAGAGACATCCTGATGCATCTCACTGTCGCTGTGTTGAAAACAGTCGGCCGGGCAGCGCGGGTCGGTGAACCACTGATGACCAAGCGGGACTACTACGAGGTCCTCGGAGTCGGCCGCGACGGGTCGGACAAGGAAATCAAGGACGCGTTCCGTACTCTGGCGCGGAAGAATCACCCCGACAAGAACCCAGATGATCCTGATGCCGAGACGCGCTTCAAGGAGATTCAGGAGGCGTACGCGGTTCTGTCGAACGCCGAGCAGCGACGTAACTACGACATGTTCGGTCACGAGCATCCGGGAGGAAGTCCGTTCGGTTCCGGTGGCTTCCAAGGGACGAACATCTCCATGGAGGACCTGTTCAACGGCGGTTTCGAGTCGTTATTCTCCAACTTCTTCTCCGGCGCATCCCCGAGTGGGGGGCGTGTGAGCCGCGGCA
>CALCOR010000236.1 GCA_937897085.1 uncultured euryarchaeote
GTGGGGTAGGTGCCGAACTCGTCGTAGACCTCGCCTTTGAGCACGACATACGCCTCTCCGCCGGGATGCATGTGCGGCATGAACGCCTCCACCTCCACCTCGGCATCCGCGTCGTAGAGCACCAGCGAGCATTCTCCCTCGCGCTTCAGACGTCCCAGGCGCACACCTGTGCCGAAATCCTTCCAGGCGACGTTCTCATTCATCCAATCCTCATCCACGGAGAATCCGAGCCAGTCCGACAGGTCACAACTGAACGACATCACGCGATTCCGGGGGGTCGCACCACATGAGCCTTCGCGCGGTGGCTTGATGGCTGATGATGACCTGTTGGGTCCATGGTCGACATCGTCTACGTGCCGACGTTCCCTCCCGCTTCGCCTTACGAGGCCTACCTCTACCTGCTCGTCATCCCGCTGCTGCTGCGCCTCATCCTGGTGCTTCCTCCGCTGATTGACCTCGTGCAGAAATTCTCTCCAGACAAGAAAGTGATCTGGCAGGCGGTGCGCTCGCTGAAAATCAGGGGTCTGTGGGTAATCGTGCTCAACGAGTTGCTTGCCATCTTCCTCCCGTTCATCCTCGCCCTCTACGCCCGCACGCTGTTCGATCCGCTCGGCTGGCCTGACTGGGAGGTCACCCCGATGAAGGGTGTCTATGCGCTGATCATCACTGCCGGGCTCTGGCTGTTCGTCGACTTCCTGCGCGTGGCGCGCACTCGGCGTCTGATTCGCAACGTGTCGGAAAGCAATCGAATCGTGGTTCGTGCCGCCGCCCAGGGAATGATCCATGCGCGTGGAACACTCGGTTTTCTTGAGCGGTTCAGTCTGCGCGGTCTGCTGCGCAAGCAACTCCCAGAAGAGTCGAGCGAGGGAGAAGCCGAGACGGACGGAGAGCCGGCGAAGAAGTCGGTGCTCGGAAGCCTGCTGGGCCTCGGTGTAGACGTAGGCGAGAAAGGACTGGAGGTGGCAGATGCGGCCGTTGGATTAGTACGCGACAAGGCGGCCGAGATGTCCGGGTCGATGGACAAGAAGGTGGAAGAGGGCATTCGTCACCAATCTAAGATAGCGCTCACGCTGATGGTCCGAGACCTGATAATGAGCCTGATGCCGATTGTCATCCTCGTCGGTCTGCACAACGTCTGGTGAGTCAATTCAGCGTCCTTTCAGGGTTTTTTTCGGGCACGACAGATTCAAACGGAGTACCTCGAACGGAGTTCCATGCAAGAATTCAGCATAACGATGGAAGATGAGCCCGGTGCACTGGCGACCTGCTGCGAAGCGATCGGAGCTGCAGGAGCGAACATCCTGGCAGTCGCCGGTGTGGGAGATTCAAACCCGACAGCGGCAATCGTGACCGACAATGCGGAGGCTACGGCAGCCGCACTCGACGGGATTGGAGTGAACTACCGAGTGAGCACGCTGAACACAGTGACGCTCCCCCACTCCCCCGGTTCGCTCGCAGAGTTCACCCGCGGTCTGGCCAATGACGGTGTCAACCTGCGCTCGCTCTACGTGCTGTCGATCAGCGGCGATTCCGCCGACGTCGGCTACACCACAGAGTGAATCTCACTCAATCGTCGAAAACCTCGACCTCTGCCCAGCGTTTCACGAACTGCGTGAACTTGGAGTTGAAGCGCGTCGCGCGCACGGTGTGATTGTCCACCCAGTGGTAATTTCCCCCTCTGGGTTTGTCGTAGACCACGCCATGGTAGCGAAAGCCGTTGGCGTCCAGCCAGCGCTCTGTGACCTCCTTGAGATCGGATGTGCGGCTGGTGAAGAAGGTGATCACATGGCCCTCGTCATACCATCCGTTGATGATCTCCACGACATCCGGAAAGACCTCCGCATCCTCCATGCGCTCGGGCTGCTCGTTGGGCACGTCCTCGCACACGGTTCCGTCGATGTCGATGAGGTAGTTCTTGCACCCCTCAGGAAGGCCCGGGCTGATCGCCAGGCCCCGTTCGTCCGCTTGGTCCACCAGTTTGACCATGGAGCCGGCGCACCGCCCCCGGCTCTTCAACTCACCGCGTCGCCCACGACGCCCTCAGCAGCGAGGGCATAGCGTCGCTCCCCGGGAGTGACCAGCGCCACCCACGCGAACCCTGAGAGCAACTGCCCGATGGCGAATATCTGCATCGTTGTGCGAAGCGTGAGATCGGTGTATTCGAGCAGCAGGCTGGCGACGAGTGCCGAGGAGGCGTAGACGAAGGTCATCAGCAGGAAGTCGACCGAGAACACCCGCCCGCGCCATTCGTCCTCCGAGCGTTCCTGCAGCAGCACGGTCGAGAGCACCCAGTTGGAGCCACTGGCGGCGTGTGCGCACACCACGAATATGGTGATCAGCGCAGACCACTCCATGAAGGCAATCAGTGTGTAGGCGAGTCCACAGGCGGACACCAGCCAGCCGAGCAGGAAGGGCCAGTGTGAGCGGTCGGTGAACAGGTAACGGGCGAGGATGGGACCGAGGCCAGTGCCCAGCCCACGAGCCCCGAACAGGACTCCGATGCCGGCGGCGATGTCACCCAGACCGATTTCCGCGCCCATGAGGATGAGCATGTAGATCAGCCCGCCACCGAAAACTCCCCACAGCGCCTTCGCCGTGATTACCCTGTAGATCGGTGGAGTTGTCCTGATGATGCGGATGCCATGTGCAATCTGACTGAGACTGGAGGCGATGAACGATCCGTCAGGCTTCTCCTCGGTCCGCTGTGGGATGTTGATGGTGGCGATTACCGCAGCCGCGAACAGGAACGCGGCCACATTGGTGATGAAGGCGACTTGGACTCCGTAGGCGGCGACCACGAAGCCTCCGAGCGATGCCCCGATGGCGAGTGATGCCGACCAGGTGCCTGAGTTCAAGGCATTGGCAGTCAAGAGTTCATTCGGCTTGGTGATGTTAGGAATCGCCGCATTCTCGGCGGGGACGTAGACCGCGTGCAGCAATTGCAGGACTGCAGCCACCGCATACACGTACCAGATGGGACCGTCGGCGGGCAGAAACAGCAGCGAGCCGACAGCGACAGCACTCAGCAGGTTGGCGAGCACCATCAGCCACTTGCGCGAGTAGCGGTCAGCGAGCACACCGGTGAGCAGTTGCGGGAAGGCGAGCGCGAACATGCGCAGTATGAACAGCACACCGAGCGCCAGCTCCGATGAGCCGCTCATGGCGTCGATGAGCACGAACAGAGCGACCGTGTTGAACCACTCACCGAGCATCGATACCGCGTTTGCGCCCCAGTAGCGCCGGAACACCGGATTCACCCGCAGGAGTTCGATGAAACCGACCTCTTGTTCCTCCAACAAAGCACCCCCGAATGCCGCCTGCTGCCGTCCTCCACCTTTCATCCTGCCCGCGAGCGAGCACCCCCATAACCGAGATGCGAATGATGATGAAGGACGGCCACCGCCTAGTGGAGATGGCCGAAGCAAACCTCGTGTGGATCGACTGTGAGTTCACCGGGCTGAACCCTGAGGTCGACCGCATCATCGAGATCGCCACGCTCATCACCGATTCGGAATTGAACATCATCTTCGAGGGTCCGAGCTTGGCAATCCACCAGTCGGAGGAACAACTGGCAGTGATGGACGAGTGGAACGTCACGCACCACACCGACAATGGTCTCATCGAGCGCGTGCGCGCCAGTGAGGTGACCGAGGAGGAGGCGGAACGGCAGACACTGGAGTTCGTCAAGGAGCACTGCGACGAGCGCAAGTCACCTCTGTGCGGCAACACCATCGGCCAGGACAGAAGGTTTCTCAGGCGCTACATGCCGGAGTTGCACGGCTACCTGCACTACCGCAGCATCGATGTCAGCAGCGTCAAGGAGATCGCCAGACGCTGGTATCCCGAGGTGCCGAATCTGGAGAAATCGGGTGGTCACCGCGCCATGGATGACATCAGGGAGTCGGTCGCTGAACTGGCCCACTATCGCGAGCACGTGTTCAGGTGATCATGCGCTGAGTTCATCCCAACCGTATGGGAATCCCTGTTCGTCCACGAGGATGACGTTGATTCCACAACCCGACCTGTGGAATGAGATGAGTTCCAACCCGTGGATACGATGCCCCGTCGGAGCCACACCGAGGATCGGACGCTCCCTCTTCCTGCGCCAACTTCCCCATCCGCGGCCGCCGCGCCGCTCCTGCACTGATGGCACCTCGTCAGGCTGCAACCTTCTCCTCACTCCTTCGGCATCCTCGAACCAAGGGAGTGGTCCCTCAGGAGAGAATTCGATTCCGAGGATCATGTCCACCCCTCGCGTGTGCTGCGCCGCGTCCGCGTCCTGCTCGCTGGGGATGGCCACCGCGTTAGGGTGGGTGTGCAGCCAGTGGATGAACCGGCCACCGCGCGGGCCTCTCGATTCAGCGAAGATTCCGTCCGTCCATTCCTCAGGTACATGGTGCACCGACCACGAATCACCGCGATTGACGAGGGTCGCATCGCCGAGGACCTGACCCTCCCCGGCGAACAGACCGTCCTCATGGTCGGCGCCGCGGAACAGCTCGTCGACCTCGGCCACGTGCGGACGTTGGTTATCACCGTCCAAGCCGACGAGAATCTCGTCGGGAAGCGACTCCAGCGCCATCAGCAGAATTTCCTCTAGGGTCTCTCCGGGAACGTGTACCAGGCCGCGGTAGCCGTCGCGGTTGGCCAGCGAATCGGCGTTGTAGGCGGCCATCGCCTCGACCAGCCAAGCGTCTACCATGGGCGCTTGTCGGCGGTGAATCCTTAACAGGGTTGGCGGTCGAACCGGTTCGAGGTCGAACGATGGCGCGCAAGAAGAAGGGACTCGGGAGGATGCTCGGCAGTCTCACCGGCAGCCCCTACGATCGCCTGATGCACCAGATCGACAAAGTGCAGGAGGATACCGACGATCAGGACCTCGGCAGAGAACTCGATACGCTGGCGCGCATCATCCGCCAGCAGTACGACCAAGAACGCATCGACGCAGAGGAGCATGACCTGCTGCTCGAGGAAGTGGAGGAGATCCACCCCGATGGGAACACCTACGAGAAACTCGAGGATGATACAGACGAATTCTTCGGCGACGACCAGATGCCCGATGCCCCCGAACCGGAGTTGGGCAAGGAGGTCAACCTCGACCAGTTGATGAGCAGCCGCTCAGATGCATTCCAGGGCTCCTGGGCCTCGGACGAGTACGACGACTACAAGCGCCAGATGGCGGAGGAGTTCTACAAGGAGAGCGACGATGCCATCACCTCTGGAGACCACAGCAACCTCCGTTCGCAGGACCCTCATGGAACGCGCGTGTTCCACGATGTGGAGGAGGACGCTGAGCAGGTGAAGCGAGATATCCTCAAGGAGCAGGGAGAAGATGTCGACGCGCCCGCGCCCGCTCGTCAGGAGGAGGACGAATCATACCGGGTCGACGAGGACGGCGTCGAGTGGTGGCAGGATGAAGATGGGCAGTGGTGGTACCGTCCGGCCGACGAGAATGACTGGTTCCCGTGGGAGTAGAGCGCCGCGAGTGTGGTGGCCAACAGCAGCAGTGGCAGACCGAGTGCGGGCAGGATGCCCTTCTTCGGGGCGGGTTTTGTCGGGATGAGCGGAATCTCCCGGTTCAGCGTGAATTCGTCGCCGATCGAGCCATCCGCGAGTTGGAACTGCATCTTGAGCGAATAACGGTCGACATCGAGCAGTGCTATCCCGAAGGATGCCTCTCGATGGGCTGACCATTCCGGTTGCGGGTCATCGAAGTCGTCGTACGGAGTCTGGCCAGCCGTTCCGATGACCAGATGCACGGGAGCAGTGGGTGAAGCGAACACCGTTCCGTTCTGGTCTCCGATGTCGAACACCTCCTCCGCGATCACCGGATAGGTGCGCTCGTAGGAGTGGTCATGGCCCCAGATGGCCAGGTCAACAGAGTGGTTCACCAGCAGGTACTCGACCGCGTCGCGGAGGGCTACTTCACTCCCATGATAGGAATTTGAGGAGTACATCGGCTTGTGTCCGAGCACGATGATCCAGGGATGCGCCTCCCGGCTGGCGTTCGCTAGTGCCAGCTCCTCATCCAGCCACTCCAGTTGTGGACTCCCGTCAGTGTACTCGTGCTCGCTGGAGATCGAGATGAAGGTCACCGGCCCATGGTGGAACGAGTACCAGAAGGGTGAGCCGCTGCCGCCATCCGGGCGGCTGAAGCGGGCCTCGTAGGCGGCGAAACCCCACAACGCCTCCTCCTCATGGTTGCCGGGAGCGAACATCCAGGGTGTGCGGCGGGCAGATGGCTCGATCATCTCCCCCCAATCGTCCCATGTGGGCTGATAGCCATTGGCGTACGACAGGTCGCCTGACAGGGTGACCAGTGTCACATTGGCATCGATCAACTGTTGCACGGTGGCCTCTGCCGCACTCGAAGTGCTGTGGTCAGCGATGGTGGCGATGTGGACGCTGTCGTTCGCTGCCGTCCTGAACGAGGATATCCCAGACCAGCCCGAAGCACCCCCGACGCGGAAGAAGTACTCCTCGTTGGGTGACAGGTTGGTCATCGTGGCGCTGTGGATGGTGACGGTCCACTCGTACATCCGGCTGCTGCCCGTCGCGCTCTGGTCGAGCGCATCCTCTGAATGCCCCCATTCGACCTCATTTTCCGCAGACAGTTCGGTCACCCACGTGGCCGTCATCTCAGAAGAGTCAGCGGTGAGTGAAAGGTGCACCTGCTGCGGGTTCCTGAGCCCCAACTGCGCGCTGGCGCTGGGTGCCAGCAGACAGGTCGTCAGCAGCAGGACGAGCAGGATGCCGAACATCCGCTGGAGTCTCAATCGTCGACTTGACACGACCGTCGTAGACGGTCGAATGTCTCAATCCTGCCGACGCGGCCAGAAGTCGAGAGTGGCCAGTGAATTCTTCAGGATGCCATGGTCAGCACCCTCGTTGAGCATCCGCGTGTTGGCCATCGAGGCAGAACTCATGCCCACGACCAACTCAGGTCGTTCGATCTCACCTGCGCTGACAGCCGCGTTCAGTTGGCGAAGCACCTTGAGACCCTTGGTTGGGGGGATGAAATGGTCGAGCAGCAGCACATCGGGAGCGAAATCGCGTATTCTCTCGAGAAAATCCTGTGTGTCCCAATGCTGGACCAGTTCCAGATCAGCGATTGCGACTCCCTCTCGCTCAAGCAATTCAGCGATGTCCCATCCGTCCTCGAACGCGAGTACGCGCATCAGACTGTTCCACCAGCTGCTTCCCAGTAGGTACGAATCTCGTCAGCATCGTGCAGGCCCCCCTTGTGAATCGTCACGATTCCTCCATCGGAGTTGACGAATACGATTGACGGAGAAGACGAGATACCTGCCTTGTCAGCGGCCTCGACTCCCTTCATGAACGGGAGGTCAAGGGTCTGACCCGTGTCATTGCCCTCGTCGTCATATTCGTCGGCTCTTTCGTGCCAATTTTCCAAGGATATCCCTTGCGGGTTCTCTGCAGGGTCGGTGCTCATGACAAGAATCGGGGCATCCAACGTGGAGTTCAACGCGTGCATCGTTGCGTGGCATGGAGTGTTGCACCATTCGGCAGAGAACAGGACGATGAACGGAGCGCCCTTGTAGTCGTCCAATGAGTAGGTGTTACCATCATCGGCGACTGCGGAGAATTCAGGAAACGGATCTCCCACAGCATCTCCATCGTCACCACCGAAGACACCCGAGACCCAGGCAAATATCAACAGGCACAGAACGAGACCGACCGCTGCCAACTCCTTCTGCATGTCAAGAAAGAAATGATGCAAGTATTTGAATCTCGACACTGCTCAATTCTGTCTGATTGGTTGATAAGAACGGTCCATCTCGTTAGTCCATGCATCAGTGTGCTGCACGGATTTTTCTTTTGCTGCTGGCGCTGCTGCTTCTCACCCTCCCTTCCGCACAGGCGCAAGAGGACTCTGACGGGGACGGCCACGACGATCCTGATGATGCCTATCCTGACAATCCCGACGCGTGGAGTGATTCCGATGGAGATGGATATGCCGACCAGCCAAACACGAACATCTCAGATGATTGTCCCAACACCTACGGATTGTCGAAACAACACATGTTCGGGTGCATTGACACAGACAGGGATTGGGTGCCAGATGTCCTGGATGACGATATCGACGGTGATGGAATCACCAACAATCTCGAGTTGGCCGCATCAAACGCGCTGGTCAAGTTCGACATCTTCGACCCGGAGTCGGTTCCTTCAGACAGTGACTTCGACACCATCCCAGATGTCATCGATGACGATGATGACAACGATGGGTGGCTCGATGTAGTTGAATTGGAGAGGGGCAGCGATCCCCTAGATGAATATGAGACACCGTTCAATATCTATGGTGGGAACACCGGTTGGTTCTATGTCGTGGGTGAGGGATTCACCACCGAGCATCAGGAATCTGGGATGGAGTTGTCAGCCTCGTGGGTACTGAGCGCCCTGTCTTCTGAACTGATTATCCCCATTGCTCTGGTTCCAGTGTACATCATCATCTGGGTGGTCAGGCATCGCAACTTCGTGCGCTTCGATGCTGAACTCGAGTCGCTAGAAACGTTGGAGGAACTCAAAGAATCCGAGGGGCGTATCAACGAGTCTCTGCGTCGACGCAGAATACACACTTATCACGGCCTGATTCTCAGGAACATGGTCGAAGTTCTTGAGGACGAATTGGATTCTTACTGGTTCGAGAGGTATGCCAGAGGTGAGGATTCAGAGGAGTGAATCTCTGCCGGCGTAGAGAGCGTTACAGGTGCTGGTTCCAAGGAGGAATCCGGGTTACTCAGGTTCCAGTTGTAACTGCGGAACGACGAACCAGTGCGAATCTCCCGCAGGCCTGTCAATCAACGGCAGCCCGATTTCGCTACTCTCGTCGAGTGATACCCCGATGCCGGTCACCGCGCATGGGGAGGGAAGGTAGTCTTCGCCCGATTCGGTCAGGTCCACCCGGATGGCGTGTCCGGCAGGCAGGACGACATCCATCGGGTTGAACTCCATCAACATCAGGTAGTTCTGCAAGGGCATGACAGTGTTCGCTTCGTATCCGCCGTCTCGGTAGCGGAGATCCATCGTAGCATGTCCGAGTCGCAATCCGGTTTCGTCGTCGAACATGGTGGCGAACACTTGCCCCCCATTACATCGGGATGTCACAGATAGATGGAGAGTGGGAAGTCCTGAGATGTGCAGGTCTTCCTCAAATGGGGCTATTGTGAACGAGGAGGACGCCGTGGCGGACACCGAACCACCTGTGGAGTCGGCAGCATCGAGGGTCACCTTCTCCCAGGTAATGTCGTCAGGAGGCCAGGTATCCTCGGCGTGCCAGTGACCGTCGTTGGTCTGGATCTGGACGATAGCCTCGGGCTCTGGCCCGATGTCCTTCAGGTAGTAGTTGAACCAGTTGTA
>CALCOR010000237.1 GCA_937897085.1 uncultured euryarchaeote
AAAAATAATTGCATGTATTGCGCCTCATACTGGGTGCCAACTTTCTCTAGGCCGTGCGGTGCGGTGGCGAGCACATCGAGGTTGATTGCCTCGTGTTTCGGAGGTTCGAATCCTCCCGCGGCCACTTTTCCTTCACGGTATTACAGGGCGTGTGGTGTAACGGACAGCATGTTGGGATGCGGTCCCTTCGATCCGGGTTCGACTCCTGGCACGCCCTCCACTCAAACAGATACAGAGGTGAACAAATGAACAACAACGAATTTGACAGAGAGAACGAGGCTGACAGGCTGCTTGCCATCGCTCGGATGGAACAGATTGGCTTCAACCTCTTCAGTCAAACGAATCACCCCGTCTGGGGGCCGGGTGGTGAATACATCGCGCTGCTGCTTGGGGTGGCTGCGGGGGACCCTTCACCACTTGTGAGGGCGGCGGCTCTGCGAGCTCTGTTCCATGAACCGGGAGAGGACTGGTGCTTCAGTTGGGGGGGGCCGGAGGGCCCTCGGCTCATCGAGGAGGTACGGCGAATATCTTGGGACTGGCCATGGGAACGAATCGACGGACGGGTGGCCACTGAGTTGCTGAAGCAGGGCTCACCGATGGAATGGCGATTTAACAACCCACATCGTCACTGATAGGCGATTCCAGGCTCTAGCGGGAAGGCGAAACGTGCCTTGCCACCGATATCGTCACCCTCTCCAGCCGTCCACACCTGCACAGAATCGACTCCTAGTTCACTCGCCAGGAAATCTGTGGCTGCAGTGATCGTCGCCACTTCGTCTACCTCAGCGCGCATGATTCCCTTATCGTCGGGCGACCACTTGAACAACTGCTTCTGTACTCGCTTCCACACACCGGGAATCTGCTTGCGCACCTCCGCATCGTGGGCGAATTCGCGGGTCATGATGACCTTGAGAGCCGACTTCATCTCGAAGCCCTCCTCCTGCAGGTCAATGCCCATGCGGCATAGTTCGCCCTTCCATGATTCCGCGCACTGGATGATGACTTCTTTCGGCTCACCCTCGAGGTGACGGGCTGCCAGCCCCCTCATATTCCGTGCCTGTTCGAGCAGGACCCGTAGATACTGTTCCGAGGCCAGTTGAGGCGTATCATCCTCCTGTATTGCGCCCATGTCCCCGATCAGGTGTGAGGCGAGCATGCCTTCGCCACCGGTCTCTGCCCACAGCTCCTCAGCGATGTGCGGGGTGGCCGGGTGCAGCATCGGAGCCAGTTCACGCAGCATGCTCGTCACCAGCCCTCTGTTGCTACCGCCACGACGCCTGTACCACTGCAGATCAGTGTTGAATTCGTAATGGCTGATGCGCACCGCCCCGCGCAGGTCGACATTCTCCATCGCCGTCATCCATTCGCGCTGGCGTTGGCGGAAGCGAGCAGCGAACCAGTCATCGACAGAAGATTCTCGGTCATCCCATTCGGCGACCTGTAAGGGTAATGCCCAGATAGTGTTCAGTTGCCTGAAGTTGGATTCGACCGCAGTATCCGACCAATCCATCCCTGCGGTCGGGTTGGCGGCGAACAGCATGAACAGGCGCACCGTGTCGGCGCCGTATTTCTCCACCATCGGCGTCGGATTGATCGTGTTGCCCTCCGATTTCGACATCTTGGCGGAGCGCTCGCTCAGTGGTCCACCGCAGTGCGGGCAGACCCCGCTTTCGCGGTGCTCGACGTGCAGGGTGGTGTTGCACGCTTCGCAGAACGGAGTGGGGGCATTGACCATCCCCTGACAGAGTAGTTTCTGGAACGGTTCGTCGTGCGAGTGCAGGCCGAGGTCTCTGAGCGCCTTGGTCCAGAAGCGGGCGTAGATGAGGTGCATCTGGGCGTGCTCGATGCCCCCACAGTAGAAGTCGACGTTCATCCAGTAGTCAGCCATATCAGCGTCGAAGCAGACATCCGAATTGCTCGCATCCATGTAGCGCATGAAATACCATGAGGAGTCGACGAAGGTGTCCATCGTGTCGGTCTCACGTCGTGCTGTGGCTCCACAGGTCGGGCAGTCGACGTTGAGGAACGTCGGTGAAGTCTCAAGCGGGTTACCTTCGCCGGTGAAATCGACATCATCTGGTAGTTCGACAGGAAGATCCGCCTCGGGAACGGGCACCTCACCACATTTCTCGCAGTGGATGATGGGGATTGGAGTACCCCAGTAGCGCTGACGGCTGATGCCCCAATCACGCAACTTCCACCCGACCGTCCCATGGCCGGCACCCTCCTTCTCCAGCATGGCGATCACGGCGCTGATGGCATCCTTGCCGGCCAGTCCGTCGAAGCCGTCGCGGCTTGAGTTGACCATCGGCCCGTAGCCCTCGAACGCACGATCCAGTTCGTCGGTCGGGACATCTCCATCGTGCTCAAGCAGCACCTGGCGAATCGGGATGCCGTACTCCTCGGCGAAATCGTAGTCCCGTTGGTCGTGACCGGGAACGGCCATCACCGAACCGGTCCCGTAGGTGGCGATGACGAAGTTGCCAGCGTAGATCGGAACCTTCTCTCCATTCAGTGAATTGATGGCGTGCTTGCCGAGGAACACCCCCTTCTTGTCACGCAGCATGCCGCGCTCCATATCGGATATCCCGAGCACCTCAGCGCGCAGTTCTCGCCAGGCGTCCTCATACTCCGTGCCGGCCACCAGCCGCTCAGCGAGAGGGTTCTCGGGCGCGATGGTCACGAAGGTCACTCCGAAGATGGTGTCCGGACGCGTCGTGAACGTCTCGATCACCTCATCGGAATCGATGACAGGAAAGCGGATGAGCGCACCTTCAGAGCGTCCGAGCCAGTCCTGCTGCAGCAGTCGAACGTTCTCCGGGTAATCGACGTGCTCGAGCCCGTCGAGCAGCTCGTCGGAGTAATCGGTGGTCTTCAGGAACCACTGCACCATATCCTTCACACTCACCAGCGAGGAGCAGCGCCAGCAGCGGCCTCCTCTGGCTTGTTCGTTGGCGAGTACGGTGTTACAGTCGTCGCACCAGTTGACCGGGGCGAGCGCGCGGTAGGCCAGCCCTTTCTCGAAGAACTTGAGGAAGAACCACTGGTTCCAGCGATAGTAGCCAGGATCGTGACTCATCAGCAGCCTACGCCAGTCGTAAGAGAAGCCGATGCGCTTGATCTGGGCGGTGATCTTCGCCATGTTGCGCTCGGTGATCTCCCGTGGGTGACCACCCTCGGCGATGGCAGCGTTCTCCGCCGGCATACCGAACGAATCGAATCCAATCGGATAGATGACGTTGAATCCGCGCGCTCTGTGGTAGCGGGCTACCGCATCCCCAATGCTGTAGTTGCGCACATGCCCCATGTGCATGGCACCGGAAGGGTAGGGATACATCTCCAGGCAGTAGAACTTCGGCTTGCTCGAATCCACCTCTGCCTCGAATACACTAGCCTTCGCCCACGCATCTTGCCACTTTGGCTCGATTATGCCAGGTTGATATTCCTCATCCATGACTTTCCCTCGCGTGCGTGTGCGCGGCGTGCGTACGTGGTGTACTCTGAACCCGGCTAATCACAACCCTGTTTTCAACCGAGCGGCTGAGAATCGAAAGTTCCGTCACTCGTCGGGGACTGACAGATCGTGGTTGTTGATGAGCAGGACGGCTCGATCGGTGAGGCGGTAGCGGTAGCGCAGGGCGACCTTCTCCTTCTCTATCAGCCCCCACTGCTCGAGTGCCTTGAGGTGGTAGGACACCAACTGCTGGCTGGCCTCCAACTTCACCGCCAACTCCTTCTGCGACAGGTTGAGGATCTCGTTCTCATGGATGTCGAGTATCTTGAGAATCTTGCCCTGCAGGCTGTTCGGGTCGGGTTGCAGCACCGGAACCGGCAATTCCTCCTCCGGTGTGTCCCGCGCAACCATCGCTGAGTAGTAGCGCACCTTGCGTCCATCCCTTCGCTTCCAGATGCGCTCATCGGTTTCGAGCACGTTGAGATGGTGCGCCAGTTGTCCGTTGGACATGCTCAACGACGAGAGCAGGGCGCGGAAGTGAATCCCCGAGTGCAGTTCGACGTAGGTCACTATGCGGCCGCGCTGGTATTCGCCGCCGTTGTCGCGCTTCTTGACCAGTCCGAGCAGCACCAGTCCCCAGCGGCTCGCAGGCATGCGAATCCATTCCACCTTGGCGATGGTGAGCATTGCCAGACCGATGAATCCGGTGGATGCGACCACGGAGATGAGCGCCGGGGTGTCGACCACGAAGCCACCTGCTTCGGTTACTCCAGCCACTTCGTTGTCAGACGCCGCCTCCCCTGACTCGACGATACGCTCGCTGAGCACCTCATCGACGACGATACCGGGAATCCAGGGAGCACAAGCCATTGATCCCTGCTCGCTCACGTGCACCCAGTATGCTCCTTGCAACTGCGGCTGTGGCTGCCAGTCGACGCCGGTATCGTCTCCTACCAGCGGGTGTTCGTTCCCTTCGAGGTCCACCAGCAGCCAACAGCCGCCGGCGTCGGTGGTGACGTAGTTCCAGTCACCTTCGATGATCGTCCCTGAATCAGCACCTTCGATCGGGCTGGTGATATCCCCACCTTCTTCTTCCGGGGGCTCTGATGCGGTCTCTGTGTCGGTATCCTCGGTGACTTCGGAAGCGCTCCAGGTGTGTGCCAGTTGTGTGGACAGCGAAGGCGTCCCGGTACTCGTCGCGGTCACCATCCATGTGCCATCCCTGAGCGGATCTCCGCCGGCGTCGACGAAGTCGACGGTGAATGGTCCCCAGTGGAGTGCATCTTCTCCTTCGATGGTCTGCAGCGCGCCACCGGGGTCATCGCAGGCCTCCGACCAGACTCGGTGCGGCAGCACATCTCCACTCCGGTGCATTGTCAGGTCAAGCCGGCAGGCCTGTGGCCAGAAGATGTCCAGCGGCTCGGAACTGAGCATCCTGAGTTCGAACTGGATCTCTTCCTGCAGCGTTCCCGCGTTGAGCACGGTCAGTTCCTCCACGGTGAACCAAACCGTGCTCAGGTCCTGGTCAGCCGCCCGGCAGGCGGCGCCGCTGCCTTCTCCCGCATACTCGAATGCCCAAGAGCCTGCCAGACCATACTCGGGGACATCGACCACCAGCAGGTGCTCCCCGTTGTCGAGCTCACAGCCGGCATTGTCGGTCATGTCCCAGTCTCGCAGCATCAGGTTGAGTGATTCGGATGGATCGAGCTTCTCCTCGAAGTGCTCCATCTCGCAGTTGAACAGCAAGCGCTCGTCCAACACGATCACCCCATCGCTGGAGATCACATGCATCAATGCATGACAGGAGTTGTGGAACTCCACCTCAGCAATCCCCTGACCGGTGTTCTCGATATTGGCGCTGATGGTGAGCAGGTCGCCACCACCTCTCAGCACGCCGTCGCCGCCATCATCACCACTCGTCGTCAGTGTGAGGGCGAGTGGAATCTCAGAACTCAGGAATTCGCCAACCTCGAACTGGAACTGGTGTGACGTCGTACTGTCAGCAAGTCCGGTAAGCGAGAAGTCGAGCGTCCATTCGCCATAGGCGATTCCGCTGCCCTGCTCCTTGAAGTCCCAACTCCACCATCCGAGCGAGGTTGATTCTCCCGGAGCCAGTGTGGTTCCTGAGCCGCAGCCGACTTCGGTCAGCCGCGACGGGTACTCGCTGGATGCGCTGGAGGCTGAGACCTGCATCCTACAGCCGCCGTCCATCGGCACGGTGACCGATTGCTCCCCGGAGTTGGACAGCCCTGCGTGTGCCCACAACGTGTCACCGGGTTGGAACATCGTGTTATCACCTCCTGGAGGCAGCGCGGCTGATATGTCCAGAGTCAGCCCGGTCCCTGACACCGGCTGGCGCTGGAACTGGAGCACGAACTCCTGCATCGATGCATTGTCGAACTCGAACCTGAGAGTGATTGGACCGGAGGTTATCACCTCGCCTTGACCATCGGTCCAGTCCCAAGAGAAAGAGTCCAACTGCCGTGTCTGGTGGGCGAGCAGGTCGATTGCTCGCTGCTGGTCGAGACAGGTTCTGAGGTCATCGAGTGCCACGAACTCGATGAGTGGCACGCCGGTCAGCACGGTCATCTGTGCCGGGCAGGATGGATTGTATTCCACCGCTACCGAGGAATCACCGTCATTACGCACGGCGACGATGATCTCCAAGGGCTGGGAATCTGAGTACCAATCGTCATTCTCAGTCGCTTCAGACAGGGTGACAGCCAGCGTCAGATCGTCGCCGTCGGCTGCGCTGGAGACAGATGTCAGGGGGGCCGCGAGCAGCACGAGCACTGCGGCAAACAGCAGCACTCGCGAGCCCGAGCGTGCGCCTGCGCTCCGCCTCCCCATGGGAGGCGAAGGGCAAGAGCTTGCACTTAAGACCCGCCCTCGGAGGAAACCGCCGTCATTTCTATGCGGAATGGCCAATTGTCCGGACTGTGATGTTGGCTAGAGGCGAGTTCCACAGGACGTCGCTCGACGATGGTGTCGAGGTCTGGGTGACGCAGATGGGCTCCATGATGAACATGAACACGGCGTTCATCAACCGGGCTACCGGGACGGTCGCGTTGGTCGACCCATACGACGCCAAAGGCTGGCTCTCCGGATTGGCTGTCGAAGGGCTGACGCCCACCCACATATTGCTGACGCACACTCACCGAGACCATACCGTCGGAGTGAAGAGATTGGTGAGATCTGTGCCCGATCTGGAGGTATGGGGGCACGAGGAATCGGTGTCGCCGAACCTCCTTGGGTTGGTGTTGTTCAAGAAGATCGAACTCACTCATTCGTGGAGCCACGAAGCGCACACATCGGTCAAGTGGTCCTCGGGGGGAATAGAACTCACCGTCACCCACTCGCCAGGACACGCCCCCGGGCACGTCACCTTGCATGGTCACGGAATCTACCATGCTGGGGACCTGCTGTTCACAGCAAAATCTGGTCGCGTCGATCTGCCCGGCGGTGATTCAATCACTCAATGGCACAGCATCAGCCACGCCCGCGGCCTGCTTCAGACCCTGCCACCAGAATGGCGTCTGATTCCCGGACATCGCTACGAATGGATCGATGGTACGACGCCGGATTGGGTCACCATAGAGCAGGCTTTGGCTCACAACCGTGCCCTCAACGCGACGGAGTTGGAGGAGTTCGACAGCCTCCCCTTCCTGAGGTTCGACGATTGACAGCGCGCCAAACATCGAATCCGAGTCGGTTCAAAGATCCCATTTGTCGCCACCGTCCGGCAGCACGAAGTCCAGTGGCAGGCGCAGGGTGAATGTAGCCCCCTTGCCTAGCGCGGATTCGTAGTCGAGCCTACCGCGCATCAACCCTGTCAGCGCCTTGGCAAGCGTCAGCCCCAGTCCAACACCCCTGCGTAGTTGACCGTCCTGCAGGAGTGTCTTCGAGTACGGCTCGAACAGACGAAGTTCTGCCTCTGGGGAGATTCCCGGTCCAGTGTCTGACACGGCGAACATCATCTCCTCACCATCTCTGGCGACCTTGAGCGAAATCGTGCCGTGGCTGGTGAACTTGGTTGCGTTGTCGAGCAGTTGTTCGAGGACCTCGTGCAGCCGCATCTCGTCGACGCGCATCCTCGTCATTCCCTCCGCCAATTCCAACTCGAATGTGATTCCCTTGCGTTCACATGCGCGCCGTGCAGACTCGGTGGTGCGCTCGAGCAGCGGCATCAGTTCGTGCCATTCAGCATGGATGCGCACCGTCCCAGCAACCACATGGGAGTAACTGATGACCGAATCGATCATCATGCGCAAGGTGTCGCCTGCATCGACGACTTCACGCAGGTATTCGTGCTCGTCTAGAGCACCATCGAGTTTCGGCGAGACGCCCAACAGGTCGGAGAATCCCAATACTCCCGAGAGCGGAGTGCGCAGGTCGTGGCTGAAGTTGGCGATGAAGCCAGCCTGTAGATTGTGCGCGCGTGACAGTTCTCCGTGGGCGAGATGCATCTCTTGGTGTGCGGAACGTGTTTCGTCCAACTGTTTCTGCAGCGCGTCCTGTAGTTCGATTAACTCGGTGACGTCCTGATATGATGCGATCGCCCCCAGGACCTCGCCATTCTCGCTCAGCAGAGGTGCGGCACTGCCGAGCAAGTGTAGTTCCCGTCCGCTCGGTAGATCGATGCTGAAGTGCCAGTCATGCTGCGGCACCCCGGTGCTGAGCGCAGAACCAAGCGGACCTTCCAGCGGATCAATTGGTGCACCATGCGAGTCGCGCAAGGTGTGTATGGTGCCGAACTCCCTCTCCCAGCCGGGTGGAGCAGGAGTCTGCGGCAGTTCTGGCATGATTTCGCGTGCGAACGGGTTGACGTAGAGCAAGGCCCCACCCGCGTCGACCTCGAGCACCGCCGAGCGCATTGAATTGAGCAGAGTGTGCAGCCGGCCGGCCGTGGTGGCTGCCGAGGAGGGGAATTCGTCGAAGGGGTCGCCGGCGGTGCTCATCTTGAACGGACGGACTCTCGCATCAGTCACGGATATGCCTTGTCATTGATACCCAGCGGGCGTCAGTCGTCCAGCAGGTCATCGATATCAAGCGCTTCTGGAAGCGAATCGATCTTCTCAACCTCAGCAGCAATCTTCTCTTCCTCATGGATCTGCCACTCCGCCTTCTCCTCCCAGCCGAGTTCCCGTGCCTTCTCCAAATCTCCGCTGGCCACATAATGCTCGATCCATTGATCGCGGCGCCTTTCCTCCTCATCGAAGAGTTTCTCATGAAGTTCGACATTCTGACGCATGAGTTGACCACTTCGCTTGGCCGCCTGCCGCGATACCATCGCCACAAGTATCGCCAATAGTAGGAATACAATAATGACAACTGCAGCTGTTTTCGCCATCTCCAAACCACTCATCCCTTCTTCTTCACCATCGACCCCACTCGGCGCCTCTGTGATGGCACACTTTCCAGGAGCCTCCCACACATCTGGGTCCCACATGCAGATGTCGCCGAGATCGCTCGTACCGTCACCATCGCTGTCTTCGCAGCCATGTCGATCGCGCCACGAGGTACCGAATTTGGCACGGCAATCGTCTGGCTCGAACGCGTCGCGCGTGGTGTTGTCGCCGTAACCGTCACCGTCGCTGTCCTTCCATTGGCTGTGGACGAATGGGAATGCATCGGGGTTGGAACCGTTGGCATTGTCGCCGAAACCGTCTCCATCGGTGTCGTTCCATTGACTGTCATCGAGCGGGAAGGCGTCCGGTATCAGCGCATCCTCGCGGAAGATTCCGGGCCACTCCGAATTGCGCGTGCCGTTCCAAGAGGTATTGCCCCAGTTGTCTCCCCAGCTATCCTCGTCGCTGTCCTTCCATTGCGTCGCATCAGTCCGGAAATCATCCATGCTGTCCGCCCAGCCGTCGCCGTCGGAGTCGGGACAACCGTACCAACTACCCTGAGTGCTGTTACCCCATTCATCCGGGCAGTCATCTCGCTCGGGAGCCAGTGGATCATCGGCGAACCCGTCACCATCGCGGTCCATCGTCTTGAACGGGTCGTTCGGGAACGCATCGAGGTTGTCTGCGACTCCATCGAGGTCCGAGTCGGGGCAGCCGCGGTTGTCATCATCGTCCATCGTGCCGTATTCATTAGGACAGAGATCTGCATCATTACCCGCGGGGTTGTCACCGTAGCCGTCACGGTCGGTGTCGAACCACTGAGTGGGATCATCTGGGAACCAGTCACCGTTCGGACCGCTGCCGTAGTCACCGTATCCGTCACCATCTCGGTCAGTGCACTGAGTAGGATCATCGGGGAACAGGTCAGGATTGTTGCCATGGGGGTTGTCACCACAGGAGGAAATCAGTTCGAACACATCTATCCTGTCACCGTCGCGGTCAGACCACTGGGTTGGATCGTTGCGGAACATGTCGGAGGCGTCTGACCACCCATCTCCGTCGCTGTCTTTGCACCCTGTTCTGTCCACGGTCGAGTTCCCGGCCGCGCCGGGACAGGCATCCCCGTCGGTCCCCGAGCTGTTGTCACCGTAGCCGTCCCCATCTGAGTCACACCACTGGGTCGGGTCGAGTGGCTTCCAGTCACCCTCTCCATTTCCGCCCAGGCATGCTGCCCATTCGGCATCCGGGTCCGACCAGCCATCATGGTCCTGGTCGGGACAGCCGAGTCGGTCCCAGACAGAATCCCCCCATCTGTCGACGCAGCCGTCAGAGCGGGTAGTGAATGGCTCGTCACCCACCCAGTCACCATCGGTGTCGTTCCATTGGTCAGGATTGATTGGGAAGACGTCGATGTCACTCAGTTCAATAGCGTTCATCGTGATCAGGACTCCGGGCCAATCGGTTGGTCGGATGCCGACCCATGAGGCGTTGGCGAAATTGTCACCGTAACCATCTCCGTCTGTGTCATCCCACTGTGTAGGATTGTTGGGGAGGCGGTCAACCCCGCCGTGTGGATTGGGGTCTCTGGAATCATCGGTGTTGTCCGGATAGCCGTCCCCGTCGCTGTCGGACCATTGTAGGCCGTCGTCAGGATAGTCGTCGTTCAGGTCGGACCAGCCGTCGCCGTCACTGTCAGGGCAGCCGAAGCGATCCTCCGTCGAGTTACCCCACATGTTGGGGCACTCGTCAGGTTCGTTGGCCGGTGCCGGATTGTCTCCGTATCCGTCGTTGTCGGAGTCATCCCACTGCGTTCCGTCCTCAGGGAAGGCGTCGTCCTCGTTGAGCACCCCGTCACCATCGATGTCAGGGTCTACGATCCAGTGGTAGATGCCCTCGTCATCCCGGCCGTGCGCCGAGATGACGTAAACCCCGTTTGGATGCCAGTCGACACCATAGACCGAGCCGCAGTTGTTGCCACCTCCAGAACTGGTGCATCCTCCGGGACGAGGACCTGACATCTGGTCGACTGTGTTACCTGTGTCAGCATCGAACACCAGCACGCTCGCGCCGTCTGACTGATAGTATGTCATCGACGCAGCCACCTGTGTAGAATCAGGTGAGAATGTTACCGTGTTGCACGAAGTTGAAGTCGAATAGGACCAGCTCTGCTGCCCGTTAGCGACATCGTACAGCCTCACCCTTGCACCGCTGCTCGCCCACGCCTCGCAGGTTGCGAAAGAATTCCCGTCGGGTGACCATGCAACGCCGTTGTTGGTGCCCCGATTCGTGTTAATCGAGCGGTTCACACTCCAGTCACCGGTGTTGTAGATCCAGACGTCCTCGTCCCCTCCTATCAGAATTCGGCTGCTATCAGGGCTCCAATCGACAGAGTAGAATTGGTCTTCTCCCGCTGGCTCGAATGAATTAGTCAGGGTTCCATCCATCGAGTTGAATATCTCGACCTGTCCATTCCCGCTTCCTCCGTCCCGAGCACCGACCACAGCGATCATCGTACCATCTGGGCTGTATTCCAATTCATACGTCTCTTCGCCACCTGTGTCGACAGTAAAGAGAGGTGTGACATTGCTTGAGTAATAGACATGCAACTCATCGCTGCTCGTGGTAACGGCGACGAAAACCCCGTCAGGTGACCAACCGACGTCCCTGATTCCGCTCCCCTGCACTGATTTCAGGTTGGTTTTGGTGGCGGTTTCCCAGACTCGCATCCATCCGTCTTCATCCGATGTGAGATACTTGCTTCCATCATGATTGAAGAACACGGCGTAGTAATCGTTGTTGTTGCTCAATTGCTCCGCATCTTTCAGGAAGCCGCCGGCCTGAATCGTCCACGGGTCGTTCTTGTCGCTGGTTCCATCCCCGTCCCTGTCAGGGCACCCATCCCGGTCCACGGTGCTGTTTCCCGCCGCCAGCGGGCAATCATCAACAGCGTCGTCGATGCCATCGCCATCCGTATCGCCGGCAGAAGCCATCGACAGGAGCGAGACGGACGACAACAGCATCAGCAGAATGAGTGAGAGTGAGCCGACTCGACTCCGTCGCATTTCGCCCTCAACCATCATTCTCGGCTCACATATCTCCCAAAAGGGATTGCGGTCGTTCTGCATCAGCCATCCAAAGGCTCCGTAGGAGCCAGAATCGGTGAACAAGTGCTGGCAGAGGAGGGAATCATTCAATGGGGGCGGCGCCCGCAAGCGGTCCAGATGGCTGACAAGTCGCTGCGGGTGAACATCGCGGTCAACGACCGCATTCTGCTGCACCTGCTGGAGCAGGATCACCTCGCCGACCGCTACATCGTCACTGCGGGAATCACCCGCCCAGGAATCGCCGAGGCGTGCGCCCTGCACCCGCCCAACGTGAGCCGCGCGATGCGCGACCTGCTGCGCGCTGACCTGGTCAGCGAGCACAGCCGTCAGGTTCGCGGCGACAATCGCCGACAGAAGACCTGGCAGTTGACAGAGGCGGGTCGCGAGGAGATGCGCACCCGGCTGCAGACATTGAGGACGACCAACGTGCTCATTCGCGACGAGCAGAGCGATCTGCTGGAAGTGCCTGCCGAAGAAGCCGCCGAACGTCTGGACAGCTCGCTCACATTGTTGCAGGTTCTGATGCTCGCCATGGTCGAGGGCATCCTGCAGTACGGGGACATCCGGCTCGGCCACATCGAGCGGGGCGAGGATGACCAGCCTCCTCCCGGTAGGCTGCTGATGCTCGCCGGAGCACATTCCACCTACCACATACGGGCACCTGCCACCCGGACGGTGCACGGAAGGGAGAGTGAACGGGCAGAACTGGACGAGTGGTTCGCCGGGAACGAGCCGTGCATGGTGGTCAGCGGAATAGCCGGTTGCGGGAAGACGACTCTGGCGTCGGACTGGCTCAACGCTAGGCTCGATGAGGAACCCAACCTGCGGGTGATGTACTACCCGTGCCAACCATGGGACAGTGCACTCGGTCTGGCTACGAGCCTGTTGCACAGACTGGGAATCGACTCGAAGGGCGAGACTCCTTGGGATCCCTACGGTATCCTCGAATCACTGCCGCTCACCCCTGGTGGGAAATTCGACATCGACCTTTACCGTCGTCGCCTCACTGCCTACATGACGGACCCGGAGAAGTTGCGCGAACGGGTGTTCGAAGAATATGAGGACATCTCTGACAAGCCCCCGTACATCCTGCTGGTGCTCGACGACGTGCACAACATCGAAGCGGACGCTGCACACCTGCTCGGGGCACTGATGCAGGTCGCATCCCAATCACCGCTGCGGATGATGCTGTTGTCCAGGACTCAACTATCGTTCTACGACCGCCGGGACGTGCACACTCGTGACCTGGTTTCCGAACTCACCCTTTCCGGACTCACTCTCGAGGAGTGCGAGTTATGGA
>CALCOR010000238.1 GCA_937897085.1 uncultured euryarchaeote
ATTTCGCCTGCGGGCTATCGATCACGGTTGGCTACCACAGGCTGTTCTCGCACCGCAGCCACGACGCCCGCAGCCCTCTCCGCCTCGGCTACGCGCTGTTCGGCGCGGGTGCGTTCCAGAATTCCATCCTCGAGTGGTCGAGCGACCATCGTCGTCATCACAAGGAGGTCGACCATGACGCGGACCCGTACAATGCGTCGCGCGGGTTCTGGTGGAGCCATTTCCTCTGGATATTGATAGACGACCATGTGGGTGAACCCGACTACACCAATGTGCGCGACCTGCAGAAGGACTGGGTGGTTCGATTCCAGCACCGATTCATCTTCAGCATCGGCTTTCTGTCCGGGATGGTCGCCCCCGCTGTGCTCGGATTCGCCATCGGGGGAGTCGGCACAGCCATCGGAGGCTTCGTCTGGGGTGGACTCGTCCGGACGGTGTTCGTGCACCATGGCACGTTCCTGATCAATTCAGCAGCACACGTCTGGGGCAAGCAGCCCTACGACACCACCAACAGCAGCAAGGATTCGTTCTGGCTCGCCTTCTTCACCTTCGGGGAGGGCTACCACAACTTTCACCACACCTATCCAGCAGACTATCGCAACGGCCACCGCTGGTGGCAATGGGACCCGTCTAAATGGTGGATCAAAGCCGCGTCACTGGTACGGTTGAGTGCCAACCTGAAGCGCGCTCCCAAGTGGTCGATTGAGACAGCGAAGATGGAGACGCGATTCCGGCGAGCGGCCTCGGATGCTGCAAACGAGCATGGTGAGGAGCAGATGAGCGTCTTCCAGAGCAGATCGAAAGCGTGTTGTGACGCGTTGCGCAAGACCCTGCGCCAGATCGATGCGAATCGACAGCAGTTGAAGCAAGCAGGCAGGGAGAAGCGGGAGCAACTGGTGAATCAACTGAAGCAGGCGAAGAGGTCCGTGAAGCAGGTCCGTGCAGATTTCCAGTTGCTGTTGGGGGAGATGTCACCTGCCCCCAGACCTAGCCACTCTTGAGTCGACCGAGCGCTCCTTTGGGCGGCCGAAGATGACCCTGAGGCCATGGGATGCCATTCCAGACAGATCACATCGGGAATTCGGAATCGTCGAGGCTGCCCATCATATCCTTCATTTTCTTGCGCATCTGCCGGTCGCCACGCATGCCTTTCATCATCTTGCGTGACTTGTTCCACTGAGCTAGCAACGCCCGCACTTCTTTCTCCGTCGCACCCGAGCCACGCGCCACCCTACGGATCCGCTCTTGTTTGAGCAGCGTGGGCTCGTTCTTCTCGTCGGCGGTCATCGAGTCCATGATGACGCGGAAGCGATCCAGGTTGGTCTGCATCTCCTTCTTCTGCCTGGGTGACATACCCCCAAGGCCGAACATTCCCGCCGGCATATGCGACATGATGCGGTCGACGGTTCCGATACGCGACATCATCTCCATCTGCTGGTCCATGTCGTGTAAGCTGAAGCGGCCTGACATCAGGCGCTCAGCGATGCGTTGCGCCTCTTCTGCATCGAGGTCGTCGGGAGCGAGGTCGATCAGACCTTGGATGTCACCCATCCCGAGCAACCGTGAGATGAAGCGGTCCGACTCGAACAACTCGAGGTCGGCTACCTTCTCACCCTCCCCGATGAACACGATAGGCGCGCCGGTGGCCGCTACAGTCGACAGCGCACCTCCGCCGCGGGCAGTCCCATCCAGTTTCGTTACGATGACGCCGGTGATGTCCACGAGGTCGTGGAAATTGGCGGCGACAGGTCCGGCTGCCTGACCGACCTGCGCGTCGATGACGAGGAAGCGCTCGGTGGCGTTGGCCACCTTGTGGATGTTCTCGAGTTCGACCTGCAACTCATCGTCCAGCCGGTCACGGCCGGCGGTGTCGATGATGACCAGATCGGCGTCGCCTACCGCCGCGATTCCGTTGCGCACTATGGTCAGCGCATCTTTCTCGTCAGGATCCCCGTACACCGTAGTGGGGGTGTCGGCGAGGAGTTGTTGGAGTTGAGCGTAGGCACCCGGTCGGTGCGAGTCCGCCTCGATGACAGCGACTTTCATGCCGTGTCGTCTGCGCCACCATTCAGCGAGTTTGGCGGTGGTGGTCGTCTTACCTTGGCCGTAGAGACCCACCATCAGGATTGTCTGGCCGTGTGGATGAATCTCTCTTGGTTTTCCGAGTATACGCACGAGTTCGGTGTAGAGGATGTTCAGCGCGTGGGTCTGCAGTGTGATGCCCGGCCGCGGTTCCTCGTCGCGCATTCGCTGTTCGAGTCGCTCGGAGATCTCCTTTGTCTGGCGGACGTTGAAATCGGCTTCGA
>CALCOR010000239.1 GCA_937897085.1 uncultured euryarchaeote
CGCATCAAGTGCGACCCGGCACTGAACGACCTGCTGGTGGCGAACACCAACCAGTACTCACCGAGCCGCTACCGGCTCAAGAGAGATGCCGATGGCGTCAACGAGGCTGTCGACCTGATGCAGCGCTCCAGCGGACTGCTGTTCTCGACGTTCGTCGGCCAAGGCGCATGGTTTCGCCACGTGTGCGTCATCGAGGAGATGAAGTTCGACCCTGAGCAGATCCTCGACCACTATCTGTTCTGCGCACGCGACCTGCCGCGCGATGAGCGGCGAGGCGACGGCTCCTACTTCGCCTGGACCGACCAGCCGACCGTGCTCAACAGCGACATGCACCGAGGTTACGCCGTTCCCGATGGCTGGGATGAATGGCATTTCACCCGCGGCTCAACGGTCACTGTAAGCCTGGATGGCCCCCAGTTGAATCTGCTCACCTTCCGCACACCAATCGTCGACAAACTGACACACTGGCTCCACTCCTGAGGATTCATTGCCTCAGCCCCCGTCCGGCCGCCTGATGGATGCGAAGTGGATGCTGCTGCCACTGGCGGCTCAGGTGCTGCTGACCGCTTATTCGGCTGTGGTGATGCGCAACCGGAGATTGCATGCTGTCAGGGTCGAAGGACTCGACCCGCTCTACTTCAAGACGAAGCAGCAGGGTGAGCCACCGCGCGGGATGAAACAGGCAGACGACCTGTTCGAGAACCTGTTCGAGACCCCCGTCATACTGTTCGCTGGTGGATTGGCGGCGATGGCGCTGAATCTTGTGGATGAGGTTCTGCTCGGGCTGGCATCGCTGTACATCGTCTGCCGCGTCCTTCACGCTCGGGAAATGCTCGGGAAGAACAGCATCCTCAAGCGGTTCAAGCCGTGGGTGGTCAGTCTGTTCACGCTCGCCGCCATGTGGATCTGGCTGACGGCCCAGGCGTTCCTCTGACCTCAGTCGTCGTCGCCGCCCTCGTCGAGTTTATGCTCCAACTCTTGGATCTCAGCGATAATCGCCATCCGTGATTCACGCGCATCTTCCTGGGCATCCTCGGAATCATCGGCATCCTCGGGCAACTCCTCTTCGAGCGCTTCGGTCAGTTCTTCGATGCGGGCCCGAATCTCCTTGCGCTCCTTGATGCGCGCCGCGGACTCAGCCTCGTCCTTCTTGCGTGCCTCTGCCTTTTTCCGTTCCTTGTCAGCCGACCGCTTCTCGTCCCCGGCTGCGCTCTTGGCAGCCTTCTCTTCGACAACCGATGCCGGGTCGTACTTCAGTTGCATGTGCGGGTAGGGGATATCGATGTCCTCGTCGATGCAGCGCTCGAGCACGCGGGTTAGAATCCAATCACGGGCGACCCATTCATCGGAGTAGTCCCGGACCCAGCAGTTGACCCTGAAGAGCAGAGCCGAATCGAGCATGTCTCGGAACAGTGCCGTGGGTTTCGGGTCGTCGACGATGTAGTCACATTCACGGACAACGTCGAGTATCATCTGCTTGACGTGCGCCGGTTCCTCGTCATATCCCACTCCGATGTTCAGGCGCAGGTTGACCCGCTTGGGGGCATCTTCGGGACCACCCTTGGCGAAGTTGATGACCTCCTTGCCGCTGATGCTCTTGTTGGGAATCACGACCTGATGCTCCTGACCGGTCTTGATCTTCGTAGACATGATGCCGACGTCGACCACCTTGCCAGTAACCCCCATCACGGTGATCTTGTCACCGACCTCAAACGGCTTGTCCATCACCATCATCATTCCAGAAACCAAGTTGGACGCAGTCTCCTTCAATGCCATCCCGACGACCAGTGAGATGACCGTAGCGGAAGCGAGAATGCCGGTGATGTCGATGTTCAGTTGACCGAAGATGACAATCGCGGCCCCCAACCAGATGACGATCTTGAGCCCGGAAAGGAGGAGCGATTCAATTCCACCCAGTTCCACTCCGCCACGCTTGTTCAGACTCTCGATACCGAGAGGAACGAAGATATCGACAGTCTGGGAGAAGAAGCGAGCGATCATGTAGACCAGGATGAGGACAATCAGCGTGGCCAGAATCATGCTCGTGGACGAGTCCCCCTCGAAGACCCAGACCAAGGTGAGCCAGAGGCCACCTAGAACCACACCCGCATTAATCAGAGGCGTTGCGAGATCGAACACCGTGTCGTCATACTTGTTGTCGCTCTTGGAGATGAATTTCATCACCGGTCCCTTGGCGACCAGTTGGACGAACGTGCCCGCGATCACCGACGCTGCCAGGCCGACAATCAACTGGATCCACCAGTCCATTCCATCGAGGATGGTCCAGTATTCATCAAACGTGTCCATCAGGGCCATGGTGACTCCGAAATGCACTCAACGGAAAAAGTGTGGGCTGTAAGAAAGTCGATGAAAAATGTGGGAACGGGGCAGCCGAAGCTGCCCCGCCCCCGGTTTTTTTCTGAGGTTCTTAGGAGGTGATCCATCTGCAGGTTCCCCTACAGATACCTTGTTACGACTTAACCCTCCTTGTCGAAGGCAGGCTCGAATACCCCATATCCGAAGACGTAGGCAGCCTCACCCACCCCCAACTAAGATGGTTTGACGGGCGGTGTGTGCAAGGAGCAGGGGCATATTCACCGCGCCATTTTGAGACGCGATTACTACGAAATCCAGCTTCACGTGGGCGAATTACAGCCCACGATCCGAACTACGACCAGGTTTCGGGATAGCGCCGCCTCTCGGCGTGGCAGACCCATTGTCCTGGCCTTTGTAGCGCGCGTGTAGCCCAGAGCATTCGGAGCATACTGACCTGTCGTTGCCCCCACCTTCCTCTGACTTCACGCCAGCGGTCTCGCTATAGTGCAATGAATCCGGAGATCCATTTAGCAAATAGACGATAGGGGTCTCGTTCGTTATCTGACTTAACAGAACGCCTTACGGTACGAACTGACGACGGCCATGCACTACCTCTC
>CALCOR010000240.1 GCA_937897085.1 uncultured euryarchaeote
ACCGTAGAGTCACGGTGACGTTCTCCGGCTCCTCGTCAGCAACGGCCCCTTGGATCGTGATAGTCGATGTATCCTGTGAGTACGGATGGGTGGAATCAGTCAGGGCCATCACCGGAGCGATGCCGTCTCCATCATCACCGTTCAGGACTGTTCCGTCATCATCGGTGTCATCTCCGATGTCATCTGAGGGGTGCGGCACAGCGTAGTATCCGGCGAGACCGGACAAGACAACCATGCAGACGAACAATGCCGAGAGCCCTACAACCTTCCAATCCATCAAAATTACACCTGACAGCCCGGTTATGATACTGTTCCCGACCGGCGCACTACGTGCGCCTTGGAAAGATACCTCATTCTTCGGCGAGCAGCATCTCTAGGTCATCAAGGAACAACTCTGGCACCCAGTCAGCGTCTCCCCACCAGACCCGTTGCTGCATGTTCTTGTCAATCATGACCGTCCCAGTCGTGTGGTCGACCCAATAATCGAGAGGGTGATGGCGAGCAGAAGTTCCGGCACGGCCTTCCGTCCCACCATCCTCATCTCCCTGCTCTGATTCTCCACAGCCATCCTCGTCGGGCTGTTCTCCCTCGGGAGTGGCAGGGCAGAGATCGAACGCATCTGCAACTCCATCTTGGTCACTGTCAGTGGTGTACGCCTTCACTCCGACATCGAACGCTCCCCACACCGTCTCCAACTGTTCGATTTCTCCGGTCAGGTGTAGCCAATCAAGATTGAGATCATCGCGGTATTCGCTAAGCGTAGTTGTATTGTCAGTCCAAGGGTCCACGGTGACAGAGAGGACCGTTAGGTTGCTCCCGATGTGGTCCGGCATCTGCTGCGTCACCCAGCGCGTGTTGGACGAAACCACCGGACAGACGTCAGGACAGCGAGTGAACATGAACACGATTATTATGACCTGACCTTGAAGATCCGTGATATTGAATCCGTTGCCTTCGTGATCGAGCAGGGAGAAATTCGGAACCGCCATAGCAGGATATATGTCGTCTCCATTGAACATGTCAGGTGGCCCGTCATCTCCCCCGCCCAAGCATCCGGGGAGCAGGAGAAGCGATGCGAGCATGATGGCCAGAGAGGCTTTTCGAGTTTGCATTGGTAACACTTACTCAGTTTCTTCGGAATCGAACCGAGGTGGATATGTCCAGCGCTGGTCAAGATCCTCCTCGGCCTGAACAACATAGATTCCACTCACCATCTCGCTGATGAAGATGTAGCCGCGCGGATCGTACTGCAGCCCCCAATTGAATGGAATCATACACGACGCCCAGCAGTCAGCCATATCGTACTCGAGATCCTCGGTGGCGTTCTCCATCCAAGTTGGACCGTGGGGCAGGTAGTAGCCCATGGTGTGCGTCGGCGCTAGTTCCTCGATTGCCTGCCATCCCTCATCCGGGTTGGGCACCCCATCCTTCCATACGATCTCCTCCCAGGTTTTTCCGTGGTCGGTCACCCACGCTCCACCGTGGTAGTGCGCCCAGTAGTTGTGTCCACCAGTGCCGGTGTCACCGTTGTGCGGGCTGTAGATGTAGCCGCCAGGGATGTAGTGATGCGGATGCTTGCTGCCATTGGCTAGCGTCCCCTCTCCAGGAAGTTTCCACTCGCTGACAAGGAACGGTTTCGTCGGGTCAGTCGTGTCTATCGTTCGCACCCATCCGGTGTGGTTGCCGTTGCTTCCGTACTCAGGAGCGATGAATGTGTAGTGCCGCCAGTTGATGCCGAACGCCTCGTCATCGGGTCCGCTACCACAGGTATCCGGCCAGGTCGACGGGTGGTCCCAGTC
>CALCOR010000241.1 GCA_937897085.1 uncultured euryarchaeote
CGCCCTGTACCCTTCACTCGAAGCTGGTGACGACATCCCGCTGATGCCTGCTGGAGAGCCAGCGTGGATGCTGCTGGACAAGGAACGAGAAGACGGGTTGGCCGCGCAGTTGAGGGGGCTGTTGGCCGAACTGGGCTCGCGCATCCCTGAGGATCTGGGCGATGGGGTCAGCGTCGACGAGACCGGCGGGGTAGTACACATCTGCGAAGGTGCGTCAATCTCTGCATGCGTGAGAATCGAAGGGCCGTGTTACGTGGGAACTGGGGCAGAACTGCGCCACGCCGCCTACCTGAGAGGTGATTCATGGATCTGTTCTGATGCGGTGGTCGGACATGCCACGGAGGTGAAGCACTCCGTGCTGCTGCCAGGCGCCAAGGCCCCGCACTTCAACTACGTCGGAGATTCCCTGCTCGGTGGAGACGTCAACCTGGGAGCGGGGGTGAAACTGTCGAATCTCCGGAATGATGGGCGCAACGTGCTCGTCCGCGGATTGGGTGATCCTGTCGACTCGGGATTGCGCAAGTTCGGGGCGATCCTCGGGGAGGGCACTGGGCTCGGCTGCAACGCGGTCACCAATCCGGGTGTCGTGCTCGGCATGCGCTGCAACGTCTGGCCCAATGTCACCGTCTCGGGAGCACACCCCGCTGGCTCGGTGCTCAGGGAGTGACGAGATGAGCCGGCCGAGATTGCACGGCACGGACGGTATCCGCGGGAAGGTGGTCGACTCAGTTGACTCTGAGAATCCAATTGAAAATCTGATTCTGCAACGAGAATTATCAGCATCTGCGATGCGCATAGCAGGGAAGGCTACCGGGCTGGTTCTCAGTGAGCATGAAGCTGACCTGAAGCACCCGCGACCTGATGGTCACGTTCCGCTGGTAGTAATCGGCTGGGACCGTCGGCCTCGCAATGCCGAGTTGGTGGACGCGCTCGAACAAGGATTGGTCGAGGGCGGCTGCAGGGTGCAGAGAGTAGGGGAGGTGCCCACTCCGGGGCTGCACCACTGCATGCTCAAGGCTGATGCCGATGGCGGCATGATGGTGACCGCCAGCCACAATCCCGCGTCCGACTCTGGGGTCAAACTGTTCGATCGTCACGGATACAAGTCGATGCCTGCGTTGGAGGACCGCATCTCCGAGGTCGCATGGAACCTGGCTGATGATGTGAGTGGCGCCGAAAACAGCGGTGGTGAAGAAGACGGATTGACTGTGGACGTAATCGATGGCCTGCGAGCCTATCGGATGGGACTGAAACGCAGGCTCGAACAGTTCGAGCAGATGTTCGACATGGATTTCGAGGAACGCGATTGGTCCGACGTGGTCGCTCCAATCGGGATTCTGCTCGATAGCAGCGGCGGGGCGGCGACCGACTGGCTGGCCACGGGCATATCCCGGCGCGGACTTCCCACAGTCGAGGTGTCGGATCGGGAACAGGAGATCAACTGCGAGTGCGGAGCCGGAGGACTATCCCCCACAGATTCATGGTCGCATGAGCAGTTGATCGAGGGCACTCATCACCACGCGCTAATCAGGGCGGTCGCAGAACGGCTCCGGGAGAACGATGGGATGCCACCTTGGGAAGAGGGGCAACTCGTAGGAGCGGCGCTCGATGGCGACGGCGATCGCTGCTTGCTGCTCGAAGCGACGGGAGATGGGGTTCGCGTCGTCGATGGTGATCGGATGGCTGATGACATCCTCAGGGCGGCCCACTCCAGCGGCATGACCTCTGGCTGGACGCTGGCATGCACGATCGAGACTGACCTGGCACTGCCTGCATCGCTCGACCGTTTCCACGAGCCGGTGAACTGTATCCAGACCGCGGTAGGGGACCGATGGCTCGCCCACGCGCTGATGCCGCCGGATGAAGCCCCCGAAAGACTGCTGAGGGGTGAACAGGTGCCTGCAAGAATCGGTTGCGAGGACTCCGGTCATCTGGTCATGCCT
This sequence comes from uncultured euryarchaeote, assembly GCA_937897085.1. Lineage (GTDB taxonomy): Archaea > Thermoplasmatota > Poseidoniia > Poseidoniales > Thalassarchaeaceae > JAKUTA01. The sequence goes on from CALCOR010000241.1 coordinate 1,944, forward strand.
GCACCGCATCCGACCAAGCCACAGCATTGGAGCCTCGTGGGTGACGGTGCGGCTACCCTGCTATCGGTGCTCTGTGCCCGAGCTTCGCTGGCACAGTCAAGCGAGCCAACGCCGGTCGGATTCAAGGCCGGGTGGAAGCGTCGGGTTTCCGTGTTCGGCGCCGAGCGGGACCGTTGGGACGGTCAGAATGAACTGGCGGACGAGGTGGAGAGATTCGTCAGGGAACAACTGTCAGAAAGAGGTGAATTGACCGACTGGCACCGCGTCGAGGTGGATGGAGAGCCTGCGTTACTGCTGCTCGAGGGGAGGCTCGACGGCGCGGCGGTCAGCGTAGGAGTGCGCAACTCGGGAACCGAGGCGAAGACCTCTGCTAGCATGAGAATCAGTGGTGAAACACTCGATGGATACAGCCTTGACGGGCTTGCCGTGGCTGTCTCCGCGCTGCTCGCGCAGCGGCTGATTCCATGAGCCGGGCTCAGAGAAGGAATCGGGGAAGGTGTCGGGCGACTACCGCGTTGGACACCATACCCACCAGCCCACCTTCGTCATCGACGACAGCGATCTGGCTCAGATCGTGTGTGAGCAACAGCGCGACGGCGGCCATCAGCGGAGTCTGTGTGGACACCTGAAGCGGAGGCTGCGTGACGGCATCTGAGATTGGGACCGCCTCCATCCAGTGGAGTTCGCGGTTGATCCGGTTACGCCCGATGAGTTTCAACAGGTCGACGGCGTGTACCCGTCCTACCAAGACACCTCGATCATCTGTTACCATCACATGATCCCAATCCTTCGCTGTCATCGTGCGCATCACGCTGTCCATCGAATCCATCTCATCCACCTCGTGCGCGGCGAGCATCACTCGTCCACATGTCAGCTTGCGAATCTCCTTTGCCGTGCGCTGGTGAACGTGCCGCGTGGCCATCTCAGCGGCGCGGTTCCTAGGCATTGTTGCAGTCCGTTTCTTGCTCTTGAGTAGTCCCATTTCTGTCCTCTCCTTGAGCCGGCCGGACAGACTGCCCTATTTGAATCAGATGCATCAGCGTGAGCCAGATTCTTCACGGGCGAATCGAGCCAAGTTCTATGACTGAGCGAGACAAGCCATCTGCAATGACGCAGGTTTCGGCATCCGTGCTACAGGAGTTGTTGGCTATGGACGATTACGACCGCACGCTGGCGCTCGACCGCATCGCTCGCAAGCACAGCATCACGGCCGAACAGGTGCTCGACCAGATGAAGGCTTACCAGTCAGGAGGAGCGTCTCCGGCGCCCAACTCACTGGACATCGACGACCAGGTGCAGGCCCAGACACTCCCTGAGGGGCAGTCTGCCAACTACCTGCAGGACGCTCATCGCTACCGCGTCCGCTACGACCCGAGCCACGACGGCACGGACAGGCAAGCACAGGTAGAACAGGCGATTATGTGTCCCAGTTGCGGTGCCCCTCTCGGTATCCCTGCCACCCGGCCGATCAAGGTGACCTGCCCAAACTGCTCCACTGAATCGACGTTCCACTCATGAGTGTACCACCCTCCGGAAATAAGTAGATAACAGCGAGAACAGGTGTGGTCCACATGCACGTCTTGACCAAGATTACCCTCGGTGTCGGAGTCGTGATGCTGATTGGCAGCATCGTGGCCATGGTCGCGGGCGGAGGCTCGTTCATGGGCGACATCGTGGAGAACCCCACTGGGACGGAGAAGTGGACCGGAACCTCACCCACAACATACGAAGGAGACTTCGAGATGATGACCATCTACTACGTATTCGTAGAGGATGGGGAGACGGTCGATGTCGAACTGGTCGACGGCGATGCGGACAACCGATTCATAC
>CALCOR010000242.1 GCA_937897085.1 uncultured euryarchaeote
ACTACCCCATCTGCGTGCGTCGGGTGCTTCCCGATGACACTTTGATATCGATGGCCAGCGGCGCTGATCAGGACTGGTACGCGCTGAGCTTCATCAGCTACGCGAGGCCAGCACGACGTGCTGGTTTTTCCCTGTTCGCGAGCTTCATGGCCCGAAGCATGTCACGACTGTTTCACGCTCGCCCGCACTGGGGAAAAGTCTGCCCACTGGAGGCCAACGAGCTGACACCCCTCTACCCCAAGTTCGATGCTTTTCGCACCGTCTGCAATACGCTTGATCCGCAAGGTGTCTTTCAAAATGACTGGACAGCGGCGCTGCTGGAAGCAGATGGTCCTGCGGAAGATATTCCTTGAAGGATGGCCCGAGTGAGCGTGAGTAGGTAATCAGGTGAGGTCGACAGTAGCCGTGAGCGCAGCGATCTCCATGCGGGAGTGCCGGTCGGCGATGCCTGCCTCTGCCGAGATGGAGAACACACCGCTGTTGTTGCTCACGCTGATACTCGTGAGCACGATCTCGACGCCGCGGTGCTCTCCGTGGCGCATCAGGTCGTCCGCGGCGGACAGGGCGGCGGCTTCGCAAGCCGCATCCCAGTCATTGCCCGCGGCCACCAGGCCGGCGGTGCGGTTCTCTACCAGCGGCTGCCACACAGAGATCACATCGCTGCTTGTGTCCAGCACATCACGGCTGCCCGTGTCGTACGGCTCTCCGAGGCCAGCGACCGAGACGCCGTACCACGCCATCGATAGCAGTGAGAGCATCAACACGAGGCCACTCGCCAACAGCATCTGGCCAACATCTCCACGTTCACTCAAACGCATCAGGCTCCACCCCCTGAGTGCCACACCTGCACGCTGACGGTCCATACGACCCCTTGGTCATGCACGAGTTCATGCACGCTGAGTGTGCGTCCCAGCGGAGTGCTGCCCCCACCGTAGCGTGCCAGAGGACCTCCGTCACGGGCGACCCAGCAGTTTCCGTGCACCGAAGATGGCAGCGATGAGAGGAGTTCATTGCAGGCAACATCGAGGTCGCCTGCAGCGAGCATTTCACCCATGCGACCTGTGTGATTGGCGGAATCGACTGCGGCGGGAGCGATGACCTGCACGAGGGCGTCCTCAGCGGCAAATTGGAGCGATGCGTCAGAGGAGGGTGAGACCGGGTCAGGAACCTGGATCTGGATGATGAATGTCGCGGACATGAAGAACAGCCAGAAGAGCGTCAGCATCTCCAGCACGTGTACCTGTGCACACTCGTCCGAGTGAGTGCCTCGATAATCGAAACCTTCGGCCCTCATCTATTCACCTCGCTAGGTGACGATGAACGGAGCCAGTCCGGGGTTCAGGCCATCGTCGAGCGGGACCCCGATGAGATCGGGGGAGAAGCAGATCACGTTGAACGCCAGAATGGAGCAGATGAGCATCAACCCAGCGTGCTTGCACCCGCTCGACAGCCTACCAGTCGCCATCAGACCGGCCATGATGCCGTTGCCGAGCGCCTGCGCGCTCACCCCGTAGAAGAACACCACGAGGAAGAACAGCGGGTCGATGGCGCGGATGACCATGTTGCCAATCTGCGCGCTTTCCTCGCCGCTGTTCGACGACGAAATGGCCGGGATGAACACCTTGGAGAGCACGACGATGACGCCGAGGAAGACGAAGAAAGAGGTCCAGATGACCGCGATGTACGAAGCGATCGCTCGGATGCGCTCCAACTCGAGGAACTTAATCTCGCGACTGTCGTTGGCGGCGGTGACGAGGATGTCGGAGATCTTGCCCCCGGCCTTGTTCGCTTCGTGGATGAGGCTGATCGCCCGTGTCACCAGAGGGGTGCCGACCCTTTCTGCGAACATGTCGAGCACGTCCTCGAACGCCACGTCCCACGACAACTGGTCGGACATCTTACCCACCTCGTAGTTCAACGCCCCGTACTCTGAGGTAGCCAACGTTCTCACCGCCAGCGTCATCGACAGGCCACCCTTCCAGAACTCGGCCAGGTCGCGCAGGAAATCCGGGAATTTCTGCTCCAACGCGGACAGCGTCTTCATCTTTCGATCCCAGTAGATTGCTCCGGGGAAGACGATGAGCAGGAACCCATAGCCGAAGAAGTTCACGAACAGGAAGGGGCGCAGCTTCAGCGGTCCCACTTCCACCTCAGGACCGAGGAAGAACGAGGCGTTGTTCATGTAATTCGGGACACCGTCGTACGAGTCGACCTCGATGGTCATCATGAACGACTTCATGTTCGGCAGTCCGCGATCGAACTGCAGATGCACCTCCCATCCATCAGCGGTCTTCGCATCGGGTATCACGATGCTACACGGATTATCAGGGTCGCTCTCGGTAGGCTCCCAGTTTGTCACACCCTGCACCGTGAAGGGGTTGGTCGGTATACCAGCATCGTTCGGCTCCCATATGGTGACGCTGTAGGCGTAAGATTCGGAGGCTACCGCGGTGCAGGACATGCGCAACTCGGTCTCAGGATGAGACAGGGTTCCCAGTCGGTTGGGGTCCATCCCAGGTACCGAGAACTCCTGACCTAGGCCCGGCCCCTTCACCCCCGGCCAATCGATGGACCAAGTCTGCGTGCGCGGGCGCTCCTTCGTCAGCCAGCAGGATTCGTTATCTGCGTAGTCAGGCGGGAGATTGCTGTCGAATCCTTCCGCCCCCGACATGCTGCAGTATTTGTTCACGAACAACGGATTGCCGTTGGCTGGTTGGAAGATGAGGTCAGTGTTCATCGTCCAGAAGCCGAGGCAGAGCGCGCCGAGAAGGGTACCCGTAAGCGTAATCGCCCAGAAGATCGTGTTGGTCCTGTCGTCCTTCGGCAAATCGAGATCGACGCGGATCTTCTGCTTCTTCCTGCGCCCCCGTCTGCGTGCCATTCAGTGTTCACCTCCTTCGCTTCTTCACATCTTCATCTCGTCGCTCATCATCCAAACGAGGATACCGTAGGCGATGTGGATGACGGGCAGCACTCCCATGACCACGCCGTAGACCATGTTCTCGGACAACTGGGCGCCGGAGCCGGACACCCAGAACATGATGACGAGCATCACGATGAGGAACAACGGCATGGCGACGGCGACCACGACGTAGGATTCCGCCATCATGGCGAGGGTCTCGAGGAAGACATGCAGCCTGACCCGGTTCTCGCGCATGTAGTGCTCGGCGCGGTTGAGGAAGTAGAGCTTCAGGTTGCCACCCGAGGTGAGTGTGCCCACCATGCCTTGGAAGAACTCGGTCACCCACGGCGAGGCGGCTCGACCGACCGCCAGCTTCAGCGCGGTAACGAGATCCATCCCGAGCAGCGTCATGTCACGGTAGATCATCGCGGAGTCATAGGCAATGTCTCCGTAGATATGCTCGTTCTGGGCTAGCGACTTGAAGATCTTGTCGGGGGTGGAGTTGGCGGCTGCCATGGCTGCCGTGTATGATGCCACGTACGGAAGGAACTTCTCCAGCTCGTAGCCGCGCTTGTCCTTCTCGCGAACGGCGCTGTTCATGAAATGACGGTAGGCCAGGAAAGGTATCAGCAAGCCACAGCCGAGGACCAGGCCCGTCTTCCACGAGTCTTTGAACACCTTGGTCTCGTACTCCGGACAAGCGCCGTAGGCTACAGTCTCTCCATCAGGACCCTCGCCGCTCCATTTTATCGTCTCATCTACCAGTTCCTCGTTCCAGAACGCCCACTCGATGCACGGGATGACCGTTTCCTCGTTCTGCTGGTTCTCGTAGATGGCGATGCCTCCAATGAGTGGGAAGAACGCCAGCACGAGGATGACGATGCATACGACGAACGTTGCAACCGTACTCATGATCGACGAGGCCTTGTAGACCTCGGGCATGATGCGGATGTTAGCCTGTGACAGCAGTTGCTTGATCTCTGTGTCGTCGCGCGCCTTCTTGCGCATGAAGCGACCGAGAATGATGTTCGAGAAGCGCTGCCAACCGGACAGCGTCATCCCCTCAAAACGAACCTTTTCCTCCTGCTTTTTCTTTGCCACTCGCGCTCCCCCTCGATGCCTCACTGGAGGCCGTCGACGCGAGCGAGGACAGCCTCCGGGCGGACGTAGTACTCCGTGATAATCTGGGCGACCTGATCCGATTTGCGTATGTCGTTGAGCACCATCCAGTCGAGGATTCGCTTACGTGTGCGCAACTCGTTGCGCATATCATCCTGGTCCATGTTGATCTTCACCATGATCTTCTCTAGCACGTAGGACTTGCCGCTGAAGTCGTAGTCGTCGCGGCCCGGGTCCCACTTGAACACCTCATTGGTGATCACCTCATCCGTGTGCGGGTCCACCCCGACGATCTCGACGGTCTGCTTGGTGCGGCGCACACGCCGTCCGTTGATTCGAGTCTGCATCTGGATGGACACCGCCTCAAGCGCCGGCAGCAGCACGCGCGGGATGTCAATCGGCTTGTTCTCCAGCCTGTGCACGAGAGCGGCCACCGAGTCGGCGTGGACGGTCGAGTAGGAACAGTGACCGGTGGCCATCGCCTGGAACAGCACGTACGCCTCCACCCCGCGGATCTCACCCACGATGATGTACTCCGGCCGCTCCCGCAGCGCCGCCTTCAGCAGTTCGAACTCCCCAATCTCACCTTCGGACGACTCACCGCCGAATCCCTGTCTGGTAAGGCCTGGAATCCAGTTGGGTTGCGGGATGTTGATCTCACGCGTCGACTCGATGCTGACAATCTTCATCTGCCATGGAATGAACAGGCTCATCGCGTTCAGAGTGGTGGTCTTGCCGGACGCCGTTCCACCGACGAACAGCATCGAGATGCCCTGCTGGAAACATATCCACATGTAGGCGACCATCAGGCTGGTCATGGTGCGGAAGGCGATGATGTCGCACGGCGAGAACGGGTCCTCACGGAAGCGCCTGATGCAGAAGGTCGAGCCGCGTGTCGATATCTCGTAGCCGAGCTTCATCACGATGCGGCTGCCGTCCATCAGGGTGGCGTCGAGCAGCGGCTCGGCCACGGAGATGTGCTTGCCGCAGCGCTGGGCCAACTTGATGACATAGGATTCCAATTCGGCGTCGTCCGGCCAAGCGATGGTCGTCTCGACCGACTCGAACTTGCGGTGGTAGGCGAAGATGGGGACTCCTGTGCCGTCAAGTGAGATGTCCTCCACGTTGGCGTCGTTCATCAGCACGTCCATGCGGCCGTAGCCGATTAGGTCACGCTTCAGGTAATAGAAAATCTTCGAGCGGGACTTCTTGTTCACCCGCATGGAATACGACTTGATGATCTGGTCCATGGCGGCACGCAGGTAAGCCGTCGGGTCCGCATCAATCTCGGTGATGTCCGCGGTCAGCGAACGGACGTAGATGTCTAGGATCTCCTCGAACTGCTCCTGCTCCTTCTTCGTCAGGGGGGGCTCGATGACCTGGTAGAGGATGTTCAGGGTGCGCAGGTCACGCACGATTCGGGCGAAGGCGTGGGGAGGCAGAACCGGATATTTGTCCAGTTCCTCGTACTGCTGACGCTGCTGCTGACGCCGACGCCGTTGACGCTGGGGTCGTCCGCGCTTCTTCTTTCTAGCCATTGATATGCCCCCGGCTCAGCGTGTTGCTCACCCTTTCCACGTCGCTATAACCTTTGGTTATAGGAAGAAGGGGGGCGCTGACATAGATGACAACCGCATCCCGGTCAGTTCTCGAACGCCGCCCTGCCCCATCTGCGCCCAAGCATCAACTGGAAGGCTAGCCCGAGAACGGTGATTGCCCCGCTCACCAGAAGAATGCCCTTCAATCCACGAGCGGGGTCTGGATTGTCGTCCACCTCGATCAGTACCGCCGTCGTGGCGTTCAACCCCTGTTCGCGAACCTGGTCCCCCCAGTTCTCGTAGATGGTCATGTCACCCTGCGTGAACGAGAGCAGGAACAGGCCGAGCAGGGGGACTATGGTACCGAGGTAGAACCAACCCATGATCGAGACATCGAAGATTGCCTTGTTTGGACGCAGCCCCATCAGGAAGGCGGTCAGACTGACGATGTAGATCGAGTTCGCCAGCATCACGATGAGCGCCGCAGGCAGCGCCCACACCTGATCGAGCATCACCCCCATGGCAATCAGGAACAGCACTGAGATCCACGTCGTTATCAGGAAGTAGACTACCACTTTGGCGCGCAGCAGTTGTGGCACCGAGACCGGCAGCCCGTTGAGGAAGTCGGGAGGGTCCATCCCATTCAGCCACGAATAGAACTGGAAGCCGAAGAATCCGAGGAACGGCGCGTACGACAGCAGGTTGAACGGGATGGGGAAGGCGGCGAAGTCCACCAGCCAAGCCAGCAGAAGGAGGAACAGAAGCGGTACGGTGAACGAGACAAGCATCT
>CALCOR010000243.1 GCA_937897085.1 uncultured euryarchaeote
AGCAGCAGCAGGAGGAGGGGGCGGCGCATCCATTCCGGGAGGTGGCGGGGGTGCGTCATCTCCACCCGGAGGTGGCGGTGGTGGTGGGGGTGCGTCGGTACCGGGCGGTGGCGGGGGCGGCGGGGGGCTGTCAGTTCCATCTTCACTCATCTTGATTCCTCCTTACAAAGGCACGTCGCTCCAACGAGGCTGCTTCTTTAACCGTTGCCACAGGATGTATTGCAGCACGTGATTGAGCACTCTCCGTACCACTCTCTCCTGCGGGTCGAATCCTTGATGAAGGGTGGCAGAACGCCTCTGCTCCATGGCAGGTGGAGATGGGACCAATCCCCCTGTCCTGTTCGTGGTCGGTACCGCAGGTGCTGGCAAGAGTACACTGGTCACCTCTTTCCAGCGCTGGTCACGCTTCCTTGAGGTGGATGTACTAGCCGTAAACCTCGACCCGGGAGCCGAGAGAGTGCATTACGACACGGAGTTTGATGTGCGTGATCTGGTGTCGCTCTCTGAGGTGATGGACGAGTACGACCTCGGTCCGAACGGTGCCCAGATACTCGCCGCAGACCTGGTCGCCGCGCAGGCGTACGACATCCAGGACGAGTTGGAGGGTCTTTCCGGGGACCTTCTGATAATCGATACCCCTGGACAGGTGGAGTTGTTCGCATTCCGCGAGGCTTCGAACCATCTCGTAGAGGTTCTCGGTCAGGACCGCTCGGCGCTCATCTTCCTGTTCGACCCGATGCTGTCGCGCAGCGCGTCGGGCTTCGTGTCGCAGATGCTGCTGTCGAATATCGTCCACTTCCGCCTCGGCCAGCCTACGGCCAACTTCCTTTCCAAGGCTGACCTGCTCGAGCCCGACGATCTCGAACGGGTGCTTGAATGGGGCGAGCGTCTCGATGTGCTCGAGGCCGCGCTGTTCGAAGAGTCCTCGGCGCGACTGGCGGACGATGTCGCCGCAGGTCAGCGGGTCGAGTTCGCCATCGGCCAACTGCGCATGATGGAGCAGGCGCAGATCCAGCCCGGACTGATTCCGCTGTCAAGCGAGGAGGAGGAAGGGCTGGCCGACATACTCTCGTTCGCGCAGAACCTGTTTGGAGGCATGGCGGACACGCGCGACGGCTTCGCCGCCGACATCGAGCATGAACGGGATGACTGGGGGGCGTGAGGCGGTGGCGTCTCACCTGTTGGTGATCGACGACCTCGCTGATGATTTGCGGTCCGTCCTCAATTGGGCGATTACCTTCAAGCGCGACCCTGACATCGCCCCTGAGTTCACACCCTTGGCAGGTCTGGCAGTAGGTTCGATTTATGAGAAACCGAGCACGCGCACACGCGTATCATTCGAAGTCGGAATCAGCAGGCTTGGGGGCCACCCGCTCACGCTCCTGAAGAATGACATCCAACTCGGTGGCAGCGAGTCGGTCTCTGACACGGCTAAGGTACTGTCGCGCTACCTCGCCGCCATCACCTATCGCTGCTTCGCGCACGCCGATGTCGAGGAGCTTGCTGCCCACTCTGACGTGCCGGTCATCAACGCTCTCTCAGACTCACACCATCCGTGCCAGGCTGCCGCCGACCTGATGACTATCATGGAGCACTTCGATGACCTAGATGAGGTGAACATCGCCTATGTCGGAGACGGAAACAACGTCCTGCACGATCTGATGCTCGCCGCCGCGATCCTCGGATGCGACATCTCCTGGGCCACCCCAGAAGGTCACGAGCCATCGGTTGAGGTGGTCGAGCGGGCGCGCCATTTGGCTACTCAGAGCGGGTCGAGTTTGTCAGGAAGCAATGACCCGGTCGAGGCGGTGAGCGGGGCGAACGTCATCTATACCGATGTGTTCATCTCGATGGGCGAGGAGCATCTTGAGCACAAACAGAGCGCTTTCGAAGGCTTCCAAGTGAATGAGGAACTGGTGTCCTACGCGGCCGATGACTGGGTGTTCATGCACTGCCTGCCCGCGCATCGCGGTGAAGAGGTGACCGACGAGGTGATCGATTCGCCCAACAGCATCGTCTTCGACCAGGCAGAGAACAGGATGTGGGCACAGATGTCGATTCTGGCGCTGCTGTGCGACCGCAGCGCCTGGGAGACCTACGCCGAGTTGATGGAAATCGACTGAGGTGTCAAAAGATGTCTGACAGCAGCACGCTTGCAATGTAGCCCAGCAATCCGAGGAACAGCGCCCCCTTGAGATACCGTGAAGCTAGTGCGTCCTCACCCGTTACGAGTTTCGGTTTCGCTATAATGGCCGATAACAGAGCAGGCAGTTGAAGGACGACAGCTCCTTTGGGCAGCATCTCCAGTCCGTACGGCAATACGAGGAACACCATCCCAAGCAACGAGCAGACCCAAGCATAGGTGCGCGCCTGTTCCGGTCCGATGCGCATCGGCAGTGTCGTGCGGTCCGCATCTCCGGCCAGATCCTGAACATCCTTGATGATCTCTCTCGCAGTATTGATTGCCAGTGCCGCCAACGCCACAATCCACGGCAGCGGCTCCAGCCCCTCGCCCACCGCTGCTGCACCGAACACGAGCAGCACGGAGACGAGCACTGAGATGGCGAGGTTCCCTTTGAATCCCTGACGCTTCAGGCACGGGGTGAACGGCAGGCCGTCGTACTCATAGGAGGTGAACAGGAACAACGCCAGCAGCCAGATGACGATTGAGTCCCACCACACAAGCCCATCGAAAGTGCGCTCGGCGTGGATGATGACGGCGACCAGGGCGGCGACTGAGATACCCATCATCAGCAGACCGAAGCGACGGGCGGACTCCAGGCTCACCCGCCCAGAAGGAATCGGGCGATTAGGGCGGTTGATACGATCCGCTTCAAGGTCGTTGACATCGTTCAGGGTGTTCCATCCGGCCATGAAGGCAGCGACGCTCAGCGCGTGCAGCAGGACAGCGTGCACAGAAGCGGGCTCGGAGAAGTCAGTGACTAACAGGGCGCCACCGGGCACCGCCAATGTCCCCATGATGACGTTGACGCCTCGTGGCAGACGCCAGTAGTCTACAACTCCCATTGCGTGTGCTCACACACATCGAGATTATCATCGCTCGCATCATGCGCTGGCGAGACCTGGGTCACCGTCAAGCGAGTCCGATGCCAGCGCCCAGACACAGACCGTGTAGCGCCCGCCGCGGAAGAAGTCGCGCACATGGCCGACCTTGCTGAAGCGACGGTCCTTGGCGAGGATGTTCCCCACCTGATTCATCGTCGCGCCCCAGCTGAAGCGCTCGTTGAGGTGATCAAAGATCTCCACCGTGTTGCAGCTACCATGTTCCTGCAGATAGACGCGCACGGCTTCGCGCAGTCGCTTCGTGCGGGCCATCAGGCGACCCCCTTCATGTCTGTCGCCCGCTCGTGGAGGCGCCTCCAGTCGGGTCGTCTCCGTTCTTCGAAGGAGACTGGCTCCCAATCGAGTCCGGAACCGATTATGCCCGCGTCGCTCGCGAGCCGAACCAGTCCCGACTGGGTACGCACCCTTGCCGTTCCGCTGGGCCGCAG
>CALCOR010000244.1 GCA_937897085.1 uncultured euryarchaeote
CGAATCGCAAAAATCAGATGCGAAGCAGGCGAGGGAATGTATGGAGAAAATCACGCAATCCTTCCAACTCGATGACGGTTGAACGGTTCTAGTCGAGGCAGCGTAATGGAGGCAGCGGGTCGGCGGCCAGCCGTGCTTCAATCAGGGCACGGGCTGCTTCTCTGTCAAGGGGGGCGGCGGCCAACAACTCATTCCAGAGCGCTTCCGTCCATTCTGCGAATCGGTGCGCGAAGCGGTAGGAATCGAGCACGAACGCAGCCTTCGGATGCTCCCCGAGAGGCTGCCCGGCGGTGAAAGCCATCTCCGCCCCATCCAAGTGCCGCTCAGCGAGCGCCGTGGTCATCGCCCGCTCCTGGCACAGGTCGTCCACAACACCGGCCTCGGTGACAGCATTGGCGATGGTGGCACAGGCACCGGGAACGAAGGTGTCGTCTCGGAACCAGTTCTCAGAAGGCATCCACAATTGCTCGGTCAGCGCGTGATAGGTCCTGAGATATCGCAGGTTGAGCACAAGGTCGCTGCTCGCCTCCAGTAACAGAGCCAGATCTGCGGTCACTCCGGGACTCTCGCTAGCGAACCCTGCGGATTCCATCCATTCTTCGAGAATTTCGTTGGAATCTCGTGTGGGGTCGTCACCTAATGCGACTGCTGCATGCACGTTCATCTCCGCCCACAGGTCATCGCTCGCCAACTGTCCTGCCCAGCCTCCTCCACAAGGGAGGATGAACATCCCCGCCCAATGATCGGGCAGCATGTTCGCCATGCCAGTCCGGCCTCGTTCGCCGCATTCTCCGGGTCCATTCGCCCACAGCTCACCGAGCCAGTTGGGCACCATACCGACGAATTCGTACTCCCGCTCGCACTGGAACTCAATCAGCCGGGGTGGCCCTGGCATGTCGATGGTCGGATTCCATGGCTGGTACCTCCAGTAGTCTGTTTGGGAATGCTTGACTGAGACCATGAAGCGCTCGTCGTTGTTCCAGGTCGAGAGTGCGTCAGCCTGTCTGCCGAAGTTGGCATGGATTCCGTCATCGCCGAGGTCCCACAGCCGTAGGATGCAATGCTTGTCTCCGAAATCGCACACGATGCTACCAAGATTCTCAACGATCTTCTGCACGATTCCAACACTTCCTACATCCTCACACTGCTCGCAGGTGCATCCGAGTGGGTTGTGCGTGTTCGCCCAGTCGTGTGGACTTGCGAATGCCTCCCCGAAGCGGAAGATGAGTCCTTCCAGATCAGGGAAACGGGCCAGAAGTGCCAGCGTGTTCTCCGTGTAGGCATCCCACACCTCGCCTGAGCAGACACAACCGCGGGAGCCGCTGGGCGGAGATGGGAGGGCGGTGGACAGCGAGAACAGGTCCTGCATCACCCATGGGCGCAACCCTTCGTTCAGGCAGGCGAGGATGCGCTCATCCAGTTCGTTCATCGTCTTCTTGGAGATTCCTTCGTCAGCGTTCTCCATCAACAGATTCTGGGCACCTGTGAACTGGTCGGCGACCACCATGTCGGTGAATCCCTTGTCGGCGAGCACACGGGGGTCCTTCCAGCGGCTCTCGATGCTCGGGTGTCCCGGGGCGTCGTGCACGTAGGCTATCTTGCGAATCTCAATCTGCCGCGTGATCACAGCGTCACCTCCAGCCTGTGGTAACTCCAGCCATGCTCAGCGAATGCGGGTGCGGCGAGTGAATCGAACTCATCGCTAGGGACGATGCCGAAGATGGCGCCGCCGGAACCGGACTGCTTGGCGCATGAGCCGAGCCCACGCGCCAGTTCGACCATCGAGTATGTCTCACCCAGAGTATCGGCTCCGAACAACTCTGTGCGCAGGTCGAAGTTGGCGTCGATGAGCATCGAGAGGAAGGTGTGCTCACCACTCTCGAGAGCCAGCATGCCCAACTCAGCACCGCGAGCCAGTTCGGCGATGATGGCAACCATCTCTGAATCCTGTTCCTCCCAACGTCTGGCGATGTCGGAGTGAACCGCGCCTGAATCCTCACCTGAAGGGGCGTTAGCGAGCCAGAGTGCGGGGAGCAGAGAGGAATCCAGCGATGTGTATTCACCGTAGCCGCGGTCTTCCATCAGGTCGCGGCGGAAGTCCATGTGCAGCATCTCGCCATACGCTTGCGGAAGTCGGTCCTGCAGGCCGGCCACCATGCCGAGGATGTCAGTCTCCACACTCTGCACCAATTCAGCGAGTTCGCGTGGGTCGAGAGAATCAGTAGCGATGCCGTTGTGTTCCATCAGGCAGCGCATGAACGCCATCTCGATCGCCGACGAGCCCGCCAGGCCCACCTGACGTGGAATAGTCGTCGAAACCTCGGCCCTGAATCCGCCAACCTGACAATCGAACCGCTGCTCGAACACCTGAATCGTGGCATCCATGATTCGGCGCAGTCCCTCATCCTCAGGGAGTTCCACCTCGTTCGCCGGTGCCATGGTGACACGCGCCTCCCAGTTCCACACGGGCAGCGAGATGCACTGGCCGAAATAGCCATCCGAGGGGTTGCCGAGTAGGCCGATGCGCGCCGGCACGGAATACGAGATTCCCTCGGACATGCGGTCCGCTCAGAGAGCGGTCCCTATTGGATTCACGCCCGACAATCACAACGCTGTCATGCGGGGTCAGAGCCTTGTGCAAGATGCTCCCTCGGAGTAGCGATGTGGGGCGTCATCCCGGCAGCTGGGCGCGGTTCGCGCATGGAGGAACACCATATCGATGGCTGCAAGGAACTCATCGAGGTCGGTGGCCGCTCGATGCTGCTGCGCACCGTCGACGAGTTGGTGGCGGCGGGAGTCTCAGGAATCGTCGTGGTCACCTCTCCCGAGAAGCCAGCAATCGCAGAGACATTGGCGGATTTCGACGCCGCGGACCTTGAGTTCGTAGAGCAATCAGAACCCCGAGGGATCGTCGACGCTCTGCGAAATGCTCGGGAAGTGGTCGGCGACGAGATGCTGGTCGCCTCTCCGGACAACCTGTTCATCGGTCACCCCTGCCCGAGCGCCGAACTACTGGCTGCACACCGGCTCACCGGGAAGACAGTCATCGGCGCAGTACAGGTTATGTCTCCGTGGGGTGAACTGCTCAGCGACACCGGCCGGATCGATGCCCTGAATCCGGGAGCGTCCGGCGAGTTGCTCATCACGGGAATCTGTGAGAAGCAGAAGGAACAACCGTTCCCGATGGATGGTGAGAACTGGCGCTGCACAGGAAGGATGCTGCTCACCTCACGCTTCTGGGAGGAGCCCGAGAGCGACGATGTGCAGATGCTGGACTCGATGGCCTCGTCTGGCGAGCTCGTGGCGGCGCCGATTGTCGCCGCGTACATCGATATTGGACTTCCCGAGGGACTCGCCTATGCGAACTCCAAGCTCAACTGAGGATGACCTGCTCACCGACTTCAGGGACCACGTAGCGAATGCCATCTCCACGCGCCGTCATCTCATCCACGAAGATGGCCGGATCCACCGTGTTGCCGGGGTCCATCCCGTAATGCATCGGCATGACCAGCCGCGGCCGGCAGGCCAGCGTCAGGTCGACCGCCTCATCGTGACGCAGGTTGTCGTTCCCGTTGATGCACAGCAATGCCAGATCGAGACCGCCCGAGAGGTCGGTGGAAGTGGAGACGATGCGCTCGTGCCATCCGGGGTAGGGCTGTGAGTCTCCCATGTGCAGCACCGTGCAATCACCCGAAGAGATTAGGAATCCGAGGTAGACCGACCCCTCAGCCGTCACGTCGAGTTCCTCGTGCGCAGCCGGAATCGCATGCAGCGTCAGCATCCGTCCGCCCTCACCGATGAACGTCACCTCGTCGTCACCCTTCATGGTCACGAGTTGGGATTTCGGAACCCCCCATTCGAGCACCATGGCGAGCGAGCGGTTGGGGATGACGATCGGGGTCTCAGGGAACGCCGCTGCCAGCCGTGGAATGCTCACCGGGCAGATGTGGTCGTCATGCCAGTGGGTGCAGCAGATGAGGTCAGGCTCAGGGTGTTCCTCGGGCTCTAGCGGAAACTCCCCCAGCAACTTCCCCCACATGTCGCCCGCCTCCAAGTCACGCCACCACGGGTCGATGAGGACGGTGGC
>CALCOR010000245.1 GCA_937897085.1 uncultured euryarchaeote
CTACCTCTAGCACCCGGGCAGGAGCCGCCGTATCTTCCTCATGCAACTCGGCCAGTTCCACAGCCCGGGCCAGCACCGCATCATCGAGGAGGAAATGCTGACCTAGCTGTGTGTCGGGCCGACTCCGGTCCAGCAGCAGGTCCACAAGTTCGCGCACCCGCTCGGATGCAGCTGAGTCGCTGGTCGCCTCATCGGCGCCCATCGGCATCACGCATCCGGGATACGCACCACATGGTCGAGCAGGCTGGGAGTCATCTGCGGATCCTTCAACTCCTCGACCAGTCTCTCCATGAGCAGTTGCGCTGAGTCGATTTTGCACGCCTCATCCACTGCATCAAGGGTATCCCACCCAAGCCTTCCGCGCCCTTCCACCATCTGAAGCGCCTTCGATGGACCGATTCCCGGGAGCAACTGGAAGGCGTGGAATTTCCTGGAGAGGTTTCCCGCGCGGTTGTAGAAAGCGAGGAATTTGTCGGGAAGGTCACGAATCAGGTCGAGGACCACGTCAGAGATTACTGCCTGAGCACCTGCTGGCATGTCCCGATACCTCGCACCCCCCAGGATGGTGGCTACATCGCCGTCCTCGCCATCTTCCGTGGGCAGGGCAAGTCGATCACCCGCAATCAGTGGGCCGCAGCCCGCCCGAGCGCGCACGCGAATGGTGTAGAGGCCACCCTCACAGATGCAGTAGACCACTCCACCGCCTTCTCCTGAACCTTGCTGTGAGAGAACGCGGCAACTCTCCTCTGAATCCCACGGATGCTCACGTTCGCGTCCACCCGCGCGGGGCTGTCTGTCAGGTCCCGGCTGCATGTTCCTCAACCCCAGAAGTCGGTTCTACGCAATAACCCCAGCGAATGGGGAGGTCAAGCCACCTGCTTGCGCACTATGTCGATGACGGCCTCGATCTCACCTGAATCCATAGCAATGCGCTTCGACGCCAGAATGGCACGCAGTTCCTCTGCATGGGTAGGCATCATCTCAGCGATCTTGGCGGCGATGCTCGGAGCCTTCGCCAACTTCTCTACTTCAAGCAGGTCCTTGTACAGTCCAGCGAACACCTTCGCCTCGGTCTTGAACCCGACACGATCGTCGCTCGCCGCCCACTCAGCGTGCTGCAGGGCCATCTTCTGTTCATATGAGAGGTGCCCCCTGCGCTTGCTCGCTTCCAGCAGCGTGTCACGCACTGTGGCATAGTCAACTGGTTCTATTGCATCTGCCATTTTCATTCCTCCTCAGTCAAGTGGACGCAGATGCTCCGGGCGGCTGATGACGGTCTTCGCCATGTTGCCGTCCTTCAATGCCACCACCCACGCTCGTCCTTGCTGTGCGGTAATCACACCCGACCTGCCCTGGAACCGGCGATGGGGCATCCCCTTCTGCTGACCACCGTCGATGACGATGGCCACCCGGTCTCCTATCTCGTAAGGGTGCATGACATAGCGGATGAACAGCCGTCCGCGGTCGGACTTGCTGCGGCTCATGATGCTGCGCGAACCTTGGCGTGTACCGTGTGTGCGACGCATGCTGATGTCTCCTATTCCACTGCGTGGGGATTCGGCGACCTACCGGTCCTAATTAAGCACATCGAAATCAATCGGCGTGTACTTCCTCCACGTCCAGCCAGAGAACCTCACATTCGCCACCTAACCGCTCAGTGATGCTAGGCGTCGTGCGACCCTCATCTGAATGTATCAATTCCTTCACGTAGGTCCCGCTCTCCGCCCTGACGCACAACTGCACCTCAGGTGGCTCAACGATCACATCCGTGATCGAGACCACCTTCCGCTTGCGCACCTTGTCCGCCCGGCGATGTGACACCCGATTAGGGGTCTGCTGATGCAGCGTCTCACCTACCAGAGAGAGTACCTGCCGCTCCACCTCGTCGGCATCCAGGTCACCATCGTATCTGAAGCGGATGGTGTACGACTTCTCAGCGGCGGTCTGCTTGATGCGCGCCACCTCCGGGCGCTTCGATGCCCTGAGGTCGATTACCTCGACGCGCCCCCCTGCCTCATCGTTGATGAGTTCGACCAATTCAGAATGAACTGCAGTCCTCTTGAGCGGTGACTTGAGTTCGATGACAAACGGTCGACCACTACCGAGACAACGCACGTCGATATCCTCGCGACCCATTCCATGGAATGAAGTGTCCGCGGCGCTGAACACCAGGCGAAGCGGCTCTCCAATCAGATCCTGTACAGAATCGGGATACTGCAAGCCGGAACCAGCGCACGACTCGCAGCCACCATCCCTCCCCCTGCACGAACGACAGGGCCACCGGGTCTGGGGGATGCCGCGCTCAAGTTTGCGGTAACGGCCGTAGAGGTACAGCGAGCGGATGTCAGCTTTGACCTCCAGGGTGAGCGTGTCCACCAGCAACATCAGTTGCGGTCGTTCCTTCACCACTCTCGCACCGGAGTACTCCACTCGCAACCTGTCGGCGAACGCCTCCACGAACCCAGCCTTCAATCCCCTGCTTCCCTGAGCACCATGGCGGGTGCGCAGTTCCTCCTCATCGGCGATGTGATCCTTGGCGAAGTGGGAACCGAGTTGAACACGGGTGAATTCGACCCCCGCAAGTTTGTCGACAGTGCGAGTGACGAGAAGATCGAGATCAGCGAACAGGTCCTCGCAGAACGGGCAGCAGTCCACCGATTCATCGATGCTCAGGCTGGAATCCGCCTCTTGGGCGCGGGCGCGGATGCCCGCGCCATCCTCTGCTGCTGAACTCCACGCGAGGCGCCCGCCAGACAGGCGGGTCAGACAGTGATCACACGATCCGATGCGCACCAGGTGCGCGATGCCCGCGGCGGAGGGCGCCGGGGTCACCTCCCAGTGCTCTTCGTCCTCGAACTGTTCGTGCTCCGATTCCTCGGGCTCGTGCTGCACGAGGTCGGACCATGGGTCGTAGGCGCTGCCGTAGCCAGCATCGGCGAACTCGGTCCAGTCCTCCTCCTCTTCCTCGGTGGATACGGGTCCCTCTTGCGTGTTCGCATCGCTCATCAGCGTCACCTTCCGGCTGCGCTCGTCGGGTCGAACCGAACGGGCGTCGTGCCGCCGACCGGCCCGCCCTACATGAAAGTGGGGGTCTGTGCAGCGGTCGTGACCAGAGAGCATCAAGAGTTGGGATCCTCGCCTGCGGCGACCTTTCCAAGATAATCGAAGCCATAGATGCCTGCGCTGCAGCCAGAGGTCCAGGTGAAGCGCACTCCGTAGCCACCGACCGCATCGACGTGCGGCTTGGCGTTCTGCAACTTGCGTAACTCGGCCTCGAACTCCGACTTGCGCACCTCCTCCTCACGGCGTGGTCGACAATGGGCGCACGGACACCACAACCTGAGTGTCAGGTAGTCCAACACCTGCTCAGAGTCGTCATCCCAGCGCAGCACCAGGTCAGCGTCCCTGCGCTCCAACTCTGCCAGGTTCGCCATGTGTTCACTCCTCTCCGTCCCCAACTACGGATGATTCTCCTGAAGTGCCAATCGCTGCAATCGCTTGTGAAACTTCTTCCTCAGCCAAATGCTGCATCTGTTGCCACGTTCCTGCCGCCTTCAGGTCATGCTTCAGTTCGCTCTTGTTCAGCAAGCCGATGAGTGCCGTAGCGATTATCATCGATGCGATCAGCGAGAAGAAGATCATCGCAGCAGAGAACTTCCCGAACAGCGAGAAGAAACCCATAGGTGAGAGCGATATGACAAGGAATCCGAGTATGTCAGAGGCGGCCGACCCTACCAAGGCCAACCCAGATGCTCCACCCACGGCAACCAATGAGGGATAGACTGCCCGCCCGTGGTGGCGCTCCTCGCGGAAGCGTTCGACCACGTGGATGACGTAATCAATCCCAACACCTAGAGAGAGAGTGGCGATAGCGACTGTCACGATATTAAGACCGTATCCGAGAATAGATATGAGTCCATAGAGCCATACGACTACCACGACGATCGGGACTGTCGTCATCAGCGCGACACCCAGAGAGCGCAATCCCCAGAAGGAACTCAAGGCCAACACCAGCAAGGCAGGCCAAACGGCCATTTCTATGCCAAAGAACGGCATGAGCAATGCGAATGTCAGCAGCGCAGCAACAACTTGCAGCAAGGCGTGTCGATCAGATTCGTCACCTGAATCGAATGATTCCTCTTTCTCCTCACGGGTCGGACGGAAACCCCACCAGAGAGTGAACACGCAGAACACCACCCCGAGCATCAACGTCTCCTTCAATTGCTTCTGCATGGAATTGGAAGCCACGAAGCGCGCCACCGGCTCCCCAGTCGCAATCGCCCAGGTGACCGGATGGTCCGAATCGCTGAATCCAGAATCAATGTCGCCGCGCGTGCGCATGTCGCCTGAAGACAGGTTGCGCAGCGGAGCCATGTCGCGGTAGAGCGCATCCAAGGTTCGCTCGACTATGGGGAACTGTTCAGGTTGGCGCAGCCCGAAGTAGAGCAGCATGCGTTCGTAGCGTGGCTCACTTCCGTCAGCCGCAAGTGACGGATAGGATGGATTCAGCGGCGTTGCAGGCTGGATGTATAGTCGAGGAATCGATGGAGGTACATGCGGGGTGGAGCGAGTTTCTGGAATCCCATAGGTGACCATGAAGCCAATCAGAAACTCAAGGCAATCTCGATCATCGACGTCGGGAATACCGAGCATGGTATTGTCACAATCGATTCCGTTTCCAGGAAGCGACGAATTCCAACCAGCGGCCTCGAACGGCTCAATCTCTTCGACCATCGAGGATATCAACAGCAGCCCCAGATTGTCAATGCCAATCAATTCAACACTCCCGTCCGCCGAGCGCGTGAACTTATCTGGATCATCGGCATCTAGAATGTTCATGTTCGAGCGTAACTCATCGATGGCGGCAAAGACACGCGGGTCGAGGACATCGCCCTCGATGAGCAACATCGCAGGTTCTCCCTCTGTGGAGAAGCGTTCGCTGACAACGTTGACGACAGTAACGAAATCAGATCGTTCATCGAAGAAATCCTCCACCTTGAATTCACCATCGAGTTCCAGCATTTTCGGGACCGCAATCGCGGTAATCAGTAACGCTACCACCAGCACCGGAATCGCCCTCACGGCAGAAATACCGGCCACCTTCGCCAACCAATGGCTGGGAACCAGATGCACACGATCACCGGTCTCCTCCTCCAATTTTCCCCTGCCTGCCATCCACAAATCAATGTCGAGACGTAGGAGTGGTGCCCACAGACCTGTGAGTACGAATGCTGACCCGACACCCAAGGCAGCTTCAGTACCGAATGATCTCAGTGCTGGAATGTCTGAGGTGAGGTTTGCGCTAAAGGCGGCAATGGTCGTCAATGAGGTGAGCATGATCGCCCGCCCCACACGGGTGAGTGCGACATTGGCGGAAGAATCGGGTGAGCGCCCGGCGCGTCGCTCCTCCTTGTAGCGATGCAACACATGCAGACTGTCGTCGATGCCCAACGCCAGAATGAGAATAGGCAACAGGTTGGAGAATTGACTACGTTCGATGAAGGGGTGTCCAATCGAATTGCCGATTATCATGCCCCAGCCGATTAGCCCGTGCATCCAAAGCAGACACATTCCAAGTGAGAGCGAAACCACCCCTACATCCGACCAACGCCTGAGACTCGCCCACAGGAGAATCACAATCGCCAGCACCATACCGACGATTAGGCCAATACTCTCCTTCAGTTCCTTGTTCACCTCGACGTTGATTCCCTCTGCCACAGCAATCGTGACCAGTTGATCATCAGATTCCCGCATGTGATGCTCAAGAGAGATGATTGCCCACTCGGCCGCACAAGGTCCATCTCCTGAAGCAGATGAGTTGAGACAGAACTGTGAGTCATGGCTTGGTGGGACTGTTCGCAGACTCAATCCGTCCCATTCGTAGGCGTCCTCAGCGCGTGCTTCAGCCCAATCGAATGTCCAGCCATCGAGTTCCAGTGCATCCTGATTCAGCTGCACGAAAATCCAGGATGCTCCGGCCGACCAACGACCAAGTTGCCAGTCTGCTCCGATGAAGCTCCCGTCCTCGATCAACGTACCCCCTACGGGCCCTATGGCTGCTCCATCGGGGTCAGGGAGAAAGGCACGATCGAGGCTGAGCCAGCGCAGGAAG
>CALCOR010000246.1 GCA_937897085.1 uncultured euryarchaeote
ATCAGCCTGCCATTCCTCTACGCCTTCTGGAGGAGCTGGGACCGGCCTTCGCGCGCCGCTCTCGAGGAGCAGGACCGCCGCATCGAGGAGCGTGATACCCGAGACGCGTTCATCCGCGAGGAAACCAAACTGCGTGAACAGGAACACCTGATGGCACTGGCAGCGGTCCGTGAACGACGCAGTTTCGCCTACGATTCGCCCACCAAAGAGGGCATCAAGGATGTGTTCTCAGTGCTCGCGGGGGAGAAGGTGCACAAGACCGAGCATGAACTGACGATCGAGCAGATCGCAGAACTCGAGACCATCCCTGAGAGCGTTCCGGTACCGGACATCGCGGCGGAAGAATCACCGGAGGACGAACTCTTCAAGGATGTCAGGGCGACTCCTGTGGCGTTGAAGATCGAGCTTCCCCCTGGAGTGACTGGAGCCGTTAAGGAGCAGAAGGGGAGTTCGTTGGCAGTGGACGCCGAGTTCGACTGGCCGGAGTGGGAGTGATCGAATGGAAAAGAAGCGGCGCATCACTCGTGAGAGTACCAAGAACCTGGTTGTGAAGACCGGTTCGGGGGCCAAGCGCATCGCCACGGCTCCTGGTCGCAACGTGAAGCGGAGGATGGACAACCTGAATCGACGGATGGTCGCGATAGAATGGACGCCTAAGACGATGATCGATGAATACATCAGATTCAATATCACCGGGACATTCAATTCAATATTCGCCTATTTGATCTACGAACTGTTCTATTGGATCAATCTCACAGATGCCTATCGTTCCCAAGCGGCTTGGGCCGCCTGCATCCTCATCGGTCAGGTCGAGTGCCACTACGCCCACTACAGATTCACGTTTGGCTCAGCAGCCAACTATCTGACGAGCCTGCGTTGGGCAGTGACCATTTACACGACGATTCTTGTTTTGTCTACGATCACGTTCCATTTAATGGTCACAGAGATGGAGATTTATCACCGCTATGCATGGGTCATCAACATCGTTCTGTTCGGTTTTGTCAACTTCGCCTTCCTGCGCTGGCTCGCATTCCCACCAGAGTCAGACAAGTCGCATGTCGACGGCACGGAAGAAGAATGAGGCTCGGCCGGCGCTTGAGCGCAGCGGGATTGAAGAGGCGAAGGCCACCGCAGCGGAATGATGCCCCAACGACCACGGGGGACGCGTGACTTCGGTCCAGGCGCTATGGGTAGACGCTTGGCGTTCGAGAGATTGTGTGACCAAGTCGCTGCCAGATGTGGTTTCGCGCGCATCTCCACGCCCACCTTTGAGCGGCTGGAACTGTTCACCGCCAAGTCTGGCGATGCGATCGTGGACCAACTCTACGCCTTCAAGGACCGCAGCGACCGCGATCTGACACTCAGGCCCGAGTTGACCGCCCCTGTGATGCGCATGGTGGCTGAGCAGGGCGGGCAGATTCCCAAACCGGCACGCTGGTGCTACTACGGCCCCTGTTTCCGCTACGAGGAGTCGAAGGCTGGCCGATATCGGGAGTTCTGGCAGTACGGATGCGAGATAATCGGCGCCTCTGGCCCGCTCACCGAGGCGGAAGTCGTAGGATTCGCCTGCAGCATACTCGATGCTGTGGGTCTTGAGGACTGGGAACTGCGCGTCGGAAACGTCGGCGTGCTCAAGGACGTGCTCAGCGGACTAGCGTTGGAAGGGGAGGCCGTCGGAGAGGCGATGCGCTTGCTCGACAAAGCGAACTTCGACGCCTTGGCAGCGCTGGGAATCGATGCAGCCGGTACTGAGTTGCTGCGCGCTCTGGCAGGTCTCGAGGGAGGAGCTGAGGCCATCCCGCGCGCACGTGACATCCTCACTGGCATGGGTATCACCACCGCATCGCTCGATGACCTAGAGCAGATGCTCGACGCGCTCGCTGCCCTTGCCCCCGCTCCCCCATCGCTCACTGTCGACTTCACCGTCGCCCGCGGCCTCGACTACTACACCGGAATGGTGTTCGAGATCGACGTGGCTGAACTGGGTGGCGAAGGCCAGGTCTGTGGTGGTGGCTCCTACAATCTGCTGCACCTCTTCGATCTGGCGGATCTCGATCCGTGCTGTGGCTTCGGACTCGGGTTCGACCGGGTGTTGATCGCGCTAGAGCGTCAAGCCGAGCGGCTCGAGCGCGCTGAAGTGGTTCCGGGAGAGAACTCAGGTCCGGGCGCCTTGGCCGTCATCCCGTTCAAGGTCGATGCAGCAGTGGTGCTGCCGTTGGTCGGTGAGTTGCGCGCGGCGGGCGAGCAGGTGCTGCTCGAACTGCGCGAGCGCAATCTCGGACGCTCGATGTCCTGGGCGGATG
>CALCOR010000247.1 GCA_937897085.1 uncultured euryarchaeote
CCCTGATAGCACACATAGCCCTATATGTGACAGGGCGGGCTTCACCTTTGATGGGCATCAATCCCCGCGGCGGTCGACGCAAGGCCGCTGAGAACATCGAGGTCAAGGAAGGTGGTGATTGTCCGCGCTGTGGTGGTGGCAAGACACAATCGTCCATTCCCGGATATCTCGCGTGCTCTCGTTGCTCATACGAATGGAAAGATCCAGATTTCACCCCAGTAGGTTCGACGACCGACAGAGCATCCGTTTCACATGATTCTGAACTGATAGAGCAATTCAAGACAGAACTCGAGAGCGGGGGGGAGATTTCTAGAGTGCTTGGAATAGATCAGCAACTCACATCCGAGCAGGAAGGTGCTCTGACGCGGTTGCAGGGCAAGTGGATCGACGGTATGCAGGGGCATTACGACCCCGCGCGGGATGAGCGGAAACCACTCATCATCGCCTTCGACGAAGATGATAACTTGCTCCAGACCGAGGTGGCATCACTCACCGTGGTGAACAACGATTTCGACGGTGGTGAAGAGGTTCGCATCGAGTATCCGGGTCTCGGGACAGAGTTTTTCGGATTCGATGATGACGATGCGCACGGATGGCGCAGGGGACGAACCGCGGAGGAGACAGCTCGCAACATAGCCACGGTCATAAATCGAAACAGCAAGTTGGTTCATGCGCATCATGACGGCGCCTCTGTCTCCTTTGAACTACGCGACTCGAGATTGAACCCAGCGAGTCTGGTGCTGTTCATCGATGACCCCGGTGGCAAGGACCTGGTCGGAGAAAAGGGCGGAGTGTCACTCGATCCTGATGACGTGACCTTAGAAGAGGATTACACTGCTGCCGTTGCACTGATGTTGGAAGATGGAATCATCACTCCTAGCGAGGATCAGTTGCTATGGGCAATGCGGCAGAACCTCGACATCTCTGAAAAACGTCACATCAGGATTATCACCAGCCTGTTCGGAAACAGCGCGTTGAAGGAATGCCATGGTTGTGGTGGAAACGCCCCGTTTCAAGAGCAGCGTGGTGGTTGGTATTGTGACAAGTGCCGCATCTGGTTGTGAGAATCAGCGACTACTGACAACAATTGCAGAGTGGTGGTTTGGATATGGTTGATATACCGCCCTCCCCCGCCTTGAGCGTACGGTGAGAACTATGGCAAAGGCTGAGACTCTCTACATCGGAGTCGACCTCGGAACGTTCCGTTCCGTTGTTGTCTCCAGCGAGAAACATGAGGAAGAGGTGCTGACGGTCATAGGAACCCCGAAAGATTCGATTGCCAAGAATTTCCTGAGGCGTGACGTGCTGTTCGGTGAAGAGGCACTCAAGAACAGACTGGCACTCAACCTCTACCGCCCATTGGAACATGGGGTGATCAAAGACTCTCCTGAGGACAAGAAGTTCATCGCTCACTTCATCAACCACATGATCAACCTCACTGACCCCGAGAGCTACGGTCGCGTGGTAGCTGTCATCGGTGCTCCTGCAGAGGCCAGTCACGTGGACAAGACTGCAATATTCGACGCTGCTGCCGGCACGGTGAACGCCTGTATGATCATATCCGAGCCCTTCGCCGTGGCCTACGCACTGGACATGCTCGAGCACACCATCGTGGTTGACATCGGTGCAGGCACCACAGACATCTGCCGCGTCTACGGTACGATTCCATCGCCGGAGGATCAGTTGCACCTGAACAGTTGCGGTGATGTCATAGACTCGATGCTGATTCAGGAGATTCAGCGGAAATACGCCGGTGCGCAGATCACAAAGGACATGGCGCGTCGCTGGAAGGAGCAGCACTCCTTCACCTCGACTTCACCCCCTGACGACCCGATTATAGTCGAGTTCTCAATCGAGGGCAAAGCGATGTCTCTTGACATCACAGATTGCATGCAGGTGGCGTGCGAGGAGATCATCGCCCCAATCGTTGCTAACATCAAGGAATTGCTTTCCGAGTCCAACCCCGAATATCACGATCAATTCCGGCAGAACATCATCCTCGCTGGTGGCGGCTCTGCAATCCGTGGCCTAGGGGCTTCGCTCGAGGAACTGCTGGCGGACATGGGTGAGATCGAGGTACATATCGTCGAGGACCCTGTGCAACTCGGGGCGCTAGGTGGCCTCAGGCTTGCTCAGGAAGTTCCTGAAGAGTATTGGAAGAACCTCACGATTTCTGATTAGTGAACCGTCCCTTTCGTGATTCTAATCACTCCTCTTCGGCGAGTCGAGAGAGTGTTGATTCCAACACCAGCCTCCCTCCGCAATCGGGGTTCGGACAACGCTCGTCCGCTTCGAGCTGGTCTGGCCTTACTGCCAGAAGAGAGGAGCAATGCGGACAGGCGGCGAGCATCTCACCAGGCTTCAGGTCTAGAAGTGGAGATGAACCATCGCTGCTCCCAGAGTACCATCCTCTGTAGACCGGGTTATCGAGGGTACTGAATCGACTGAACATGGACCAGGAGAGGTAGAACAGCATGCCACCTAGAATCCATTCTACGAGGTTTCCCTGCAGGGCGCGGGCGATGTGAAGCAACGCCAGAAGGATGCAGGAGCCCCCAACAACGACCCAACTGAGTTTGACGTGTTGGATGGCAATGTCTCGTTCGCGGAATTTCCTCCACACCAATAGTTGAACCACTACTCCAATCACTATCACAGGGGAGATGGCGAGCCAGAATGGTCTCGTCAACTCCGGACTGGAGGCTGCCAGCAGAATCAGGAGTGCATAGACGAGAATGGTGGTTGACAACAACAACGATGAAAGTTGGCGATGGACCGGATCAAGTCCTCCTGTTGTGGTCATATTTGCCTGCTTGAGCGGTGACTCCTTCAATGTCACCCGCACCGACAGTCCCAAAGAGGGAGACAGTAGCCCGGAAGCCGGTTACCATGAGTTCAGGGGACCGTACTGTAGAGCGCCGTTCTGAATCCTTGTCGGGTTACAAGGTGCTGCTAGGCATCTGCGGCGGCATCGCTGCTGTAGATTCCGTGCGTCTGCTGCGTGAACTGCGCAGGCATGGGGCAGACGCTACCGTGATCATGTCCTACTCTGCGCAGCGGGTTATATCCCCACTCGCCGTAGAATGGGCTGCAGGTGTCAAACCAGTAACCGAGTGGGGCGCTGAGATGGCTCAACTGGAACCCCATGACGCGGTTCTTGTGGCACCCGCGACTCGGCGTTGCCTCGCAGCCCATGTCCATGGGGTTCTCGACACCCCACTACAGATGGCACTGAGCGCGGCGCGTGGTCGACGCGACCCAATCATGTTCGTTCCTTCGATGCACGATGACCTGTTCGACGACCCGGTAACCGATGATCTGTGCCAAGCGGTTGTCGCCGAGGGTGCATCGGTGGTGTGGGGTAAGAGGGAAGAAGGGCGCTACAAGACTCCTGACGCGGTGCAGATTGTCGCTGATCTTTGCCATCTGGTTAATTCACGTAGGCCCGAGAGAAGGCGTGTCGTAGTGACACTGGGACGAAATCGAAGTCGCGTGGATGCTGTTCGTTGGATTACCAATTCGTCGACGGGCCGGACTGGATGGGTGATTGCGGAACACCTCTATAGAATGGGGCATACAGTAGATATCGTTTCAGGTGAAGTCACCAGCCAGCCAGCAATCGTACTACCATCAATCATCAATGCAGATGACCCAGAAGACATGCTCGGCGCACTGTTGAATCTCGCTGCATCGGACAATGCCCCTACAGCGTGGGTGCATGCTGCTGCGGTACTCGACTATGTGGTCGCTGAACCTGAATCCACGAAGGTCGCGAGTGGTGCAGAACAATGGGGATTGGGGTTAGTGCGTTCGACGAAGCATCTCGATGCATTGACACCACTTTGTGGTGATTGTTGCCGTATCGCCTTCAAGCTCGAATCAGGAGTGAGTGACGACCAACTCATCGAATCTGCGAGATCACTGCTACAGAAGCATGACTTGGATGGTGTGGTGGCGAATCATCTTGAGGAGGTGTCGGGGAACACTGGCAGGAGGGGTCTGTGGGTGAGCCAAGATTCGGAACCCAAGTTGATATCCAGCCTCGATGAACTCGCCGAACTGATCGAAGCAGCCATCTGCGGGTGAACGAATGACGGAACAGGTTCTAGCCTACCCTGGACTTGAGCCAGTGACAGCGTTGCTCGCCTACCTCGGCATGCTATGCATTCTAGGTGCGTTCGCATTGGAAACTCGGGGCATCATCCACAGCCGCGGCCGTTCCTACCTGGTGTTGATGGCATTCGGATCTGGAATCCTCGGTATTCGGGCGGTACACACCGGGGAATGGGCGTTCGTGGTGCTTGAAGTGGCGTGGATGCTCGCTTCGCTCGTCGCTTTGGTGAGTCCCCCTGAAGTAAACGGGGCGGACAGCGTCTGAGGCGTCAGGTTGAAGGACAGACCGAATGGGCGGTCGTCCATGGCTGCCGCGGATGAAGATGCACGCGCGGCTGCCAAGCGAGGTATTCCCCCTCACTCGGATTTCAATGCGTGGTATCCCGCGATAGTCGAGATTGCAGACCTCGTTGACAAACGCTACCCAATCAAAGGAATGGATGTTTGGAGGCCCTATGGATGGAAGACGATGAAGCTCATCGACCGGTTGACGCACATACAGATGGAGAACACGGGTCACGACGAGGTCAACTTCCCGCTTCTCATCCCGCATGAACTTCTCGAAAAGGAGAACCGGCTCGTCGCCCGGCTGAAGGCAGCGCGTGAGGCTGGAGTAGACCCTTCAGAACTGCGCATCGAGGATGAACCCGAGGGATTCGCCAACGAGGTGTACTGGGTACGACACGCTGGAGAGCATGAATTGGACCAGCCAATGTTCCTGCGTCCCACGTCTGAGACTGCAATGTACACTCTGTTCGCCCTGTGGGTGCGCAGCCATGTCGACCTTCCGCTGAAGACCTACCAGATTGTGAACACGTTCCGCTATGAAACCAAGCAGACCCGCTCGTTCATACGCGTGAGGGAGATTCACTTCTTCGAAGCACACACCGCTCATGCAGACGAGGATGACGCAACACGCCAAATCGAGGAGGACCTCGATATCGTATCTCGCTTGATGCACGATCTCTGTCTACCCTACCTTGTCAACAGACGTCCGGTATGGGACACCTTTCCTGGTGCGTGGTACACCATCGCCATCGACGTTCTGATGCCTGACGGACGCACACTGCAAGTCGCCTCGTGCCACCATTACCGTGACCAGTGGGCCCAAGCCTTCGACATCTCATACGAAGCAGAGGATGGAGAACAACGATACTGCCACCAAACGACGTATGGGATGTCCGAACGCCTCCTCGGGGCAGTTGTCGGAGTTCATGGGGACGATGCTGGCCTGATCCTTCCACCCTCCATCGCCCCCCATCAGGTAGTGGTCATCCCAGTGGCTGCGCACACGTCTCCAGAAGTGGGAGACAAGGTCCGCGAGATCGCCGAACAGTTGCGAACTGCTGGATTGCGTGTGCATGTCGACGACAGGGATCTTCGGCCAGGACAGAAGTACTACGATTGGGAGATTCGCGGAGTTCCGCTCAGGCTGGAGATCGGGCCACGCGACCTCTCTGCCGGCACTGCGCTGGCGGCAAGGCGGACTGGGGGAAAGCAAAGTATCCCCTTGGATGGAATATCCGAAGCGGTCGTGGCTGAACTGGATGCAGTTGCAGACGAACTCAGAACCCGGTCGTCGCAGTATCAAGGGAAATGCATCAGGGTGCTACCCGACCTGATTCAGGATGACGATGGCGAATGGAGTCTGTCCGAGAAGATCGAGGATGGGGTGGTGCACGAGGTTGCGTTCTGCGGTAACGATGCCGCCGCCGAGGTTCTAGAGAAGACGACCGGCCTCACAATCCTCGGACATACCATCGACGAGTTCGATGAACCTCGTCCTTGCTGCGTGACGGGTGAACTGACCACCAAGCGCCATCATCTGGCGCGGATGTTTTGATCAGCCACGCCGCTTGAGGACGGCGGTTACGATTAGTGTCACCATCAGGCTGGCAACCACGAGGTCAGGTATACCCATCACACCCGTGGGACCCCACGCTATGTGTTCGGAGGTACGGTGGAACTCGAGCAGATTCAGTTTCATGTTCTGGTTACAACTGATGTGAATGCTGCCTGCACATCCTCCGATAATGTTGCCTAGTCCGTAGAAGAGGTTGATTGCGACGAGCATCAATCCGATCACACCGGTGACGAGTCCAGCCAACCCCTTGCGTCCTTTCCCTTCTGCAGTAGTGGGATCCGCATGTGTAGGTGGCTCGAACTCGGGGAGGTCATCATCGGGCAATTCAATCATCAAATCATCTAGGTCATCGTCGTCCTGCAATGCTTCGGAAAGCGCCCGTTTCGAGTCCCCGCGCGATACTCCCATCTCATCGAGGAAATCCTCTCCATAGACCCGTTCAGCCAGGCCAGCGAGCATCGGATCTTCTTCAAGTTCCTCCGGAGAAAGTTCGCCATCCAGCAACTTGCGCAGCCGATCACCCTCGGAACTCATGTTCACCACTCACTGCGACGCAGCCGACGGCGCTTCATCAACACTGTGGACGAGAGGGACCTGCCCCATTCGTTCAAGCCTTGCGTGCAATGGCCCTACGGGCCGCTGCTATGATGTAGTCACTGTTCAATCCGTATTTCTCGAGCAGTTCGTCACCATCTCCTGACTCACCGAAGGTGTCGTTCACCCCCACCCTCTCAAGTGGTACGGGGCAGTTGGCTGCCAGCAACTCAGCCACAGCCCCGCCAAGACCACCGATTATCGAATGGTCTTCAGCGGTCACTAGCGCGCCACAGTCTGCGGCAAGCCTCTGAACCAATGCAGAATCCAGCGGTTTGATGGTATGCATGTCCACCACGGTGACTTCGATCCCATCGCGCGAGAGCTCCTCGGCGGCTGTCATAGCCTCACCCACGAGAACTCCACACGCGAGCAGAGCAACGTCGATTCCTTCGCGCAACACATGCCCCTTGCCGATTCTCAGTGCAGCGACAGACTCATCGTCATGGATTCGAGGACGCTTGTTGCGCGCCGTGCGCATGTAGGATGGGCCGGACAACGCAGACAGCAGCACGGTGAGGCGTTCGGTGCTGATGTCATCGCAGGGGTGCATAACCGTCATGTTAGGGAGGGTGCGATAGATGGCCAGGTCCTCTATCGATTGAGCCGAGGAACCGTCCGTTCCCGTGTGCAGCCCCCCATGTGATCCACACAGGTGCACAGCGTGATTTGGGCGTGCGATTCCATTGCGAACCTGTTCGAATCCACGTTCGGTGAAAATGGCGAATGTGGAGGCGAATGGCTTGTATCCAGAAGAGGCGAGACCTGCAGCAACCAGCATCATGTTCTGTTCTGAGATACCTAGAGAGAATGTTCGTTCTGGATACATCTCACGAAATCGGCAGGATTTGGTGGACTTTCCCAGATCCGCTTCAAGAACAACCACTCGCTCGTCGTCAGCAAGTTGCATCAGCCCTTCTCCATAGCCGTCACGTGAGGCCACCAATGCGGTCATTGCAACTCCTCCATCGCTTGCTCCAGTTGTTCATCGGAAGGAGCCGCGCCGTGGAATGAGGGATTATCCTCCATGAATGATACACCCTTACCCTTCACTGTGTGAGCGATGACCACGGCCGGGCCGGTGTCTACACCGTCCATCCATTGGATAGCTTCGAGGACCTCTGTCATGTCGTGCCCATCGATCTCCCGAACCGCCCATCCGAATGCAGCCCACTTGGCCGGCACATCGAACATGCGCATCTGTTTGTCCACGAAGTCGTCATTCTGGATGCGATTTCGGTCAACGAACACCTTCAGGTTGTTCAACTCGTGATGAGCCGCGGACATCGCCGCCTCCCAGACTTGTCCTTCCTGCAACTCACCGTCACCGAGCATCACGAAGACCGTCCGCTTAGAGGCGTCAAGCCGCGCAGCGAACGCGCATCCAATACCAAAGGAGAGGCCCATTCCGAGGCTTCCCGCCGAGAAGTCCACCCCTGGTGTCCAACCACTGTCCACGTGACCCTGACAGATGCTGCCCAACTTGCGGAATGAGTCGAGTTCTTCCGCCTCGAAGAAGCCACTGTGAGAGAGGATGGAATACATACCCGGAGATGCATGGCCTTTGGACATGATGAACCGATCACGATCGGGCCAGTCTGGTTCTTCAGATCTGACGCGTAGTCGGGTACAATAGAGCGCAACGAGCATGTCGATGGCTGACAGGGATCCGCCGGGGTGACCCGCACCTGCTTTGTGCACCATGCTCACAATCGCCCGGCGACATGCCAGAGCGACAGATTCCAGTTCTGCGACTTGGGGTTGCCCCTCCGTGCCGCCTGCATCCATACTCATCGCCATGTCCCTCGGTCGTGGGGCCATCCGCGTCAGCCTTTGATGGTTTCTTCAGCGGTCACCCGCGTCAACTCCCGCGACCTCACTCCTTGTGAGGTACTGATGCCGCCTTCACCAAGCGTCGACCGCCATCGACCGCCACTCGCCCCCAGTCCGCCAGCAGGCTGAACGGACCGCCACCTCGAGGTAGTTGGCGTGTGGCCAACCATGTGAATACACCGAAGAACCAGAGGAAGAACGCTACGGACAACGCAGGGCCCAAAGTGCCCATGAAGGGGAACCAATCCCAAGGCGGCTTCCACGCTATGATGAATACAGCGACGAGAACGCCCATCAGCGCTTCGCCGGCTATCATTCCAGCCGAGAGCAACAACCCGCGACTGGCGATCGTCTCGCCCGCCGTGCTCGCTGCCTCACTAGGCACTCCTGCGAGGGTCCCATCGATGCGGTAGTGTGCAGCCCGAACCACGAGGTGGTTCAGAATGCCCCCGAGGAATATTGTGGCGCTCAGGTAGATGGGGAGGTACATCCCGATGGCTACCGACATGACTGGTAGTCCGCGCCAGATGATGATGACGGCGATGAGTGCACCCAAGGCCAGCATCGGGGAGTTGAC
This sequence comes from uncultured euryarchaeote, assembly GCA_937897085.1. Taxonomy (GTDB): domain Archaea; phylum Thermoplasmatota; class Poseidoniia; order Poseidoniales; family Thalassarchaeaceae; genus JAKUTA01. The sequence goes on from CALCOR010000247.1 coordinate 8,982, forward strand.
AGTGCCGCCGAACAATCCTTCGATGAGTGTGCCAATGATCTCTGCCTGAGGTGCTTCAAGTGCGTTGTCGCAGCTAGGATCGTTGGGTAGAGGATTAGCGGCACAGTAGGTTGGAGTGATGCGGAAGGCCTCGTTGAGTACAGTCAGCGTCAGCGGAGCCACCATCGCTCCGACGAGCACCCCTACAAGTTCAGCAATCTGCTGCTTCCATGGAGTCGCCCCCAGCAAGTGCCCGGTCTTCAGATCCTGCATCACGTCTCCGGCTATCGCCGCGTTGACTGCCACGACAGATGCGATGATGAGAGTGGCGAACATCAGGTCGTCCTGCTCCATTCCCAGAATTATCCCACCCACTATCCAGACAATCAACGAGGTCGCCATCAGGGTGGCGATTGTCATCCCAGACACAGGTGAGTTCGATGACCCCACCACACCGGCGATGTAGCCTGCGACAGCGGAGAAGAAGAAAGCGGTGATTGACAGGAAGATTGCGCCGACTATGGCGAGCAGGAGGGAACCGGTTTTCCACCAGTAGAAGAAGAATGTAAGCACGGCGATGATGATCAGGCCGATGAACGCTCGCTTCATGGGTATATCCCGTTCAGTACGCGGGACCTCGTCACCAGTGGAGCCCATGTCCGCTTTGATCGCCTTCATGAGGCCACTACCAATCGACTTGCGCATGGAGAACAGAGTCCACAACCCTCCCACGACCATGCATCCGACTCCGACGAAGCGGATGTGAGTCGCCCACAGCGTCTTGAATCCGTGTGCGATGTCCTCATCCGCAGGCCAACCGTGGATCAAGCCGTAAATCGGTGTCAGAATGAAAACACCGAGGAAGGCACCGAAGAAGATGTACGAAGCGATGCGCAGTCCTACGATGTATCCCACCGCGATGAGAGAAAGTGAGAAATCCAGCGATGCGTAGATTCTGGTCCCGAGAACTTCGAACGCATGTTCAATCTTGGACTCTGTGAGTTTGAATCCTTTGACGAACCACCCATAGATGGCTCCAAGACCGAGCGCATAGAGGATGACAATCAGTGATGAACCGCCCTTTTCCCCCGCAACCAACACCTCCTCACATGCGATTCCTTCTGGATAGAGAAGTGCCTCTTCAACAATGAACACCCTGCGCAGGGTGATCGTGAATATGGTGCCCAGTACACCACCAAGACAAGCGACGATGAATGTCGTCAGTGTATCCATTTCACGCCCCATCACGAGTAGGGCAGGCATCGTGAAGATGATTCCAGCAGCCAGGCTTTCGCCAGCCGAGGTCATGGTCTGTACGACATTGTTCTCGAGGATGCTGACATCCTTGAAGCGCAGTAGCCTGAGCACAAGCATCGACATCACAGCGGCTGGGATGGATGCCGAAACAGTCATTCCGATGTACAGTCCGAGATAGGTGTTGGCCG
>CALCOR010000248.1 GCA_937897085.1 uncultured euryarchaeote
CTTGTGCTCGGCGTGATTGATGATCGTACCCTTCGCCCCGCGAGCGATTGCTGTGTCAGGATTGAGCCAGCCGGTGTTCGAGCCCCAGCCGACCGGGTCCAGATGCTGGGTCCATACCGCCAGTCCCGGGGCGGAGTCCCACACTGATTCCAGGTCGAAGGCAGATACGACCGCCACGAATTCGGCCACGCCAGTGGCCTGTTCTGTGGCCTGCATCTCGCGTGCGAGTTCCTCCGCAGCGGCTCCTTGAGCCGACTCGTATGTCTTGAAATTGACAACTATGAGCGGTTTCATCGAGTCACGTCCACCTGAAGGGGATTGTTGAACCTGCCGTATCACTCATCGGCCTCGAACGTGCCACCGGTCTGCACATGGCCTGCGGGCACCGTTGCTCGGTAGTCCACCACCACACCTGTGAGACGGGCTCCTTCGCCGATGTGCGCCCATTCACCTATGAGGCAATCCTGAACCACGGCATCAGTTTCGATGCGCGCTCCCCTGAGCAGTGAACTTCCATTCACGCTCGCCCCTTCGATGACCTCGGCCTCTTCTCCGATGGCGCTGTCCTGCACCTCACCGCTCACGATGGAATCTGGTCCGAGCCACGAACCCGACGCGTTGGACGCTCCGCTCTGCCAGCGCTGTTGGGCGAGACATACCTGCATCGCTTCGAGCCACGACTCGGGCGTGCCCGCATCCACGAAGTGCCCCTCGAATGCGAACCCGTTGAGCAGTCCTTCGGCGGCGATGGGCGTGAACACGTCGCGCTCCATCGAATGGAAGCCGGCGGGCATGCGCTCGAAAATCTCGGGCTCGAGGATGTAGCATCCGGCGTTGATCATGTTGCTGCACGCCTCCTCGAGCGACGGCTTCTCCTGGAAGCGGTGTATCCTGCCATCGTCGCGGATGTCGCATACCCCGAAGCGAGTCGGGTCTTCCACCTCCCACAGCGAGATGGTCGCCAATCCGCCCTGAGAGCGGTGGTAATCGAGCATTTCAGCGACATTGACGCTCGACAGCAAATCGCCGTTCATCACACAGAACGTGCCGGACAGATGGTCGCGGCAGTTGCCTATCGCGCCACCCGTCCCGAGCGGCTCAAACTCCTCGATGATGCGCACTGGGTAGGCGATGTCGATCTCAGCGAAGTGCTCTCGCATCTGCTCGATGCCGAAGCCCGCAGCCACCAGCACTTCGTCCACCAGTCCGTCGGGCAGCGATTCGACCACCCGTTCGAGCAGCGTGCGGTCCAGCAGCGGGAGCAGCGGCTTCGCCACGTGGTTGGTCCACGGACGCAGCCGGGTGCCGAATCCACCAGCCAGCACGACAACCTGCACAGCGCTCCCTCCGTGCTCCCGTCAGCGTCCCCCATTTGAAGAGTTAGTCTGCCCGGCGAAGGTGCAAAAGGTGGTCAAACGCAGTTACGGATTCAGGATAACGCGCAAATCAATGATATACGAGTGCAGACGAATGAACATCATGTCCGCAGCGCGCGCGCGCACCCTCACATGCGTGATGGGACTGCTGTTGCTCGCGGTTCCATGGACGGTCGTATCAGCCGGGGATTCAGAGGAGGAGTCATCTGTCGCAATCACCATCTCCCCAGAACAGGATTACTACGACGTGTTCGACGACATCTCAGCGCAGGAGAACGTGACGGTTCGGTTCGAAGCCGAGAACATCGACGACCTGGATAACTTGAGCATGGAGTGGGGAATGTGGGCTACAGACTATCCGGGCTATTCACTGGCGGGCATGAGTTACTCGAAAAACTTGGTCGCCTCAATCAAATTGTCCTTCTTCGCGGATTGGTCCAACAATTCGGAATACGAGATCGGCGTCTGGATCTACCATATCGAGGGTGAGGGGGAGAGTCTGGTCAAACACGAACTGGCCAACGACACCATCTCCTTCACCATAGGCCAGGAGCCAGAACCGCAACCACTTGTGAATCTCGGACTCACATGTGCGTTGGATGATGACAATGTATGGGACATGATGCTCGAGGACTACGGTTCCTATGCGCCCGAACATACAACCGCTCTTGGAATACTGGAATGCAGCATCTCGAATCCCAATGGGGTCCCTGTAACCGTCAACTTCTCAATGCACCAGACGGGGCTTCCGCAAGGCGCGGGTTTTGACTCTGGATTCGATTCTGGGTCCGTTATCCAAGAGAATGGCGCGAAACCGCTCTTCGTCACTCTCGATTGTGGTGAGCCGTCATCTTGCGAAGTCACCAATGGCACAATCACGAGCCAAGTGGAAATTTACTCTGCCGACGAAAAGAATTGGAGCAGCAACTCCACCACCTTCGAAATCTACTATGCAGTGGGAGAGAATGTAACGGTCCCTGCACCTGTTCCGGGATGCATGGATGAGGGCGCTACCAACTACAACGTAAACGCAACAGTTGACGACGGCAGTTGCACCTATCCAATCCCCATACCACCCACCTGCCTGTTGTGCAACTTCACCACCGATATCCCGAGCAATGTGTCTGTGAACACATCCGCCACATTCTCTGCTGACGCCACCGGAACCGAGGGATGGGATTTCTACGGTGGCGAGTCCATCTACTGGAACTTCAATGGCAC
>CALCOR010000249.1 GCA_937897085.1 uncultured euryarchaeote
ATGCGTGGGACAGCGTCGGGGCCGGTGACCAGGTGCTGGAGGCGCTCGGTGGTGGGGCGACCATCGACCCAGGTCATCTGTGGATCGGCGGTCACAGCATGGGTGCGGGGACGACCTACCACGTGCTGAGCGAGGTTCTCGGCCGCGGCTGGGGCTCACAGTCGCTGGTGGTGGACCTCGAGGCTCCGTGGATTCATGCCACCCAGTCAGAATTGCGCGGCAACATGTCGCGGCTTCCAGACCACGCGATCATCCAGATTATCGAGTACGAGAGCGACAACGTCGTCGCGAAGTGCATCGGGCGCTGGCAGCACGCCCGTATGCTCGCCCGTGACGGTGCTGCTCCGATGCCTGCAGACCAGGTGCAGTTCCTTCAGGTCCCATCCGACTATCGCGGCTTCCCACGGCTAATCGCCTCGCATTACCTGCCCGCGACCATCATCAGGGAATCACTCGCCGACCACTCATACTACCCGCGACTCGAAGCTCAGTCGGACTTCATCGCCTCATCTGCGAACGGCGATGCTGCTGCAGCACAGACGGCGCAGACCGCGTTCATGGAGTCAACCGACCTCGGCGAGTGGTCGAACGGCGATACGGTGTACCCGATGGTGTTCGTCGATGCACCGCTCGAGTTAGAGGACGAGAACATCGACGCCTGTCCAGTGACGTGATCATGCCTGTGGCAGAGGATAGTGCTGCGGCTTCGCAATCCCCAGATCGCGAGGCAGGTCGCGCACCTTGGGCGGCAGCGTGATCGGAATCATCTCCTTGCCAATCAGGGCGACCCGACTCTCACGCCTCTCAGAGAGAACCTCTCTCCCAACCAGCGGGGCGAGGTTGTGGGCGAACTCCATGATCTCCGGGTGCGCGGGCATGTTGTCGATGGTGTGGTTCTTCTGCGAATGACCGACGTAGACGTAGCCCTTCGCCTCGATGAAGTCCGGGTCGGCGATGTTGTCCAGTCGAGCGTAGTCCACGTGATGGCCCAGACTCTCGTGGCGGATGAGCGTGTGCCGGCAGACCGTGCGCGTGTCGAGTGAGGGAAGGAGCGCGAGCGTCTCCTCCAACTTCTCCCACGCATTCTGGTTGAACTTCGGTTTGCACAGTTTGTTGAACAGTTCCTTGTTCGGTGCATCGACCGAGACGTAGAGTTGCGTCGGCAGCGGGTCGAGATTCTCGATCACCTTCGGCAGGCTCCCGTTGGTCACCAGGAACGTCGACACCCCGTGGTCGTGACAGACTTCCAGGAATTCCCCCAGCCGCGAGTAGAGGGTAGGCTCCCCATTGAGCGAGATGGCCACGTGCTTCGGGTCCTGTGCTCTCTGCCAGTCCTCGAGCAGCACGTCCTTGTGGCCTTTGTAACCGGTGAGCAGGCGGCGGTGTGCGCGCACGCTCTCGTAGAACAGTTCGAGGGGGTCGTCGTCGATTTTCGTCAGGGTGTCGGAATGCGGTTCTCTCCAGC
>CALCOR010000250.1 GCA_937897085.1 uncultured euryarchaeote
CATCCCGCGCTCGTTCCGAGTCGATCACCATCGTCATCCGTCCCGGCCTCGACGCCAGTGGCAAGAGTGGAGGCCCCTCCCCTGAATTCCAGATCAGCCGAGGTAGCGGTATCGAATTGAAGTCGACATTGCTCAATGGTGATAGCCTGACGACCCTGCCGCACGAGATGGGTCACTTCTTCGGAATCAGTCACACTCACGCTCCCGACCACGATGGTGCAGAAGCTGACTTCGGTTTCTCACAGAGGTGGGGTCGCTTGGCTCACGATGGTGAGGCCATCGAGCGGGTGCTGGGCGAGGACTACTCACAGCCGTTCGGCGAGCCATACGTCGCCTACGACGCCAGTGAGCAGGAGTTGATCGAACATCAGGAACTGATGGGTGAGGCGTTCATCTGGCCCATCTGGGAATTCCTCTACAGTGGAGATCATGTGAAATTGAACAGTCTGGCAGAATTAATCCAGGAAGGTGAGGCGGGTGAGACCATCTATCGTATCAATTTCGAGAGGAACTACGAATCCTCCAGTGATGAGCCGTTGGAATGGTGGGGGATGAACTGCATCTGGAACAGCAGTGCTGACGAAGGTCAATGTCGCTACAGTGAGGACCCGATGATCAGCCTGAATCACGAGCACCCTACGCTGCAAGATGTCATCTTCTTCGAGAACGGGACGGTTGCCAACCTGATGAGTTACATCACGCCGCCATACGAGAATGTCTCTTCACGTCGCGGAATCACTGACACGCAGTTGGACATGATCCGCTTCACCGCCAACGCGCCGATGCGACTGCTGCTGCGCAACAACTGCCTGGGCACCGACCTGTGTGGCGATGAGCCTGACGAACCCGATGACGAAGAGGAGGAGACACCGCCCGACGACGAAGACGGCGAGGACAACTCCACCATCGAGCCGGACGGCAACAGCACCACCTGCACGGAAGGTGACACGCGGCCCGCCGCTGACGGCTGCAACACCTGCTCCTGTGATGCTGAAGGAAACTGGGCATGCACCGAGATGGGATGTCCCGATGATGATCCATCTCCAGGGTCTGGTGGCCTGCCCGCGCTCGGCCTGCTGGCCACGCTCTCGATGTTCGCCTTCGCCGCCCTCAAACGACGCCGGCGCGTTGAAGTCTGAAAGCGGACTCAGCGGTTCACTCTGACACTCCCCCGCTGTGGGATGTGCTGTCGGGGGTGCACGCCATGCAAGGGCCAGTGAGCAAGCATTCAGGGTCCGTCTCGCAGATCGAGCCGAAGATTGCGGCGAAGCTGGCGAAGCAGTCCTACCACCTCGTGGGAGAGCACGGTGGAGTGAAGGTATGCCACTGGACCAAGCAGGACCTCACCAAGGGTCGCCACTGCTACAA
>CALCOR010000251.1 GCA_937897085.1 uncultured euryarchaeote
AGGTCGAGGGCAGCAGCAGCCACGAGGTCGCATTCTCCCGAGTCGAGCGTTGAGAGTGCGTCGTTGAGGTCTGGTGTTTCGGAGATGCTCAGGGATGTGAGTTCTTCGACGCGGATGGCTTCAGCAGCTCCGAGCACATCGGCTTGGAGCGATGCGGCCGCGAGCAGGGTCAGGTCATCTTCTGGCATCGTCTCCACCTCGCGTGTGCGGCCCGCAGCCACCCGTTGATATAGCCGTCCCTTCTGCTGATGGGCGGCAGCATGCAGAGCAGCGATACGCATTCCACCTTGCTCGATGAGCGGCGGGAGATGTTCGAGGCAGCGCTTGAGAAGCACGTGGCCGACGCAGAGGCTGGCCCTTCAGGCGCGGTGATGGAGTTGGCGAAGCATGTGCTGCTCGCGGGTGGCAAGCGCTGGCGCCCGGTGCTGGTGATGCTCGCCTACGAACTCGCCGGGGGTGAGAATGATGAGGACATCATGCCGTTGGCGCTCGCTTTCGAGTTGATCCACACCGCCACTCTGGTCCACGACGACATCAATGACAACGCCAAGCTCAGGCGAGGCGCCGTCACGCTGCACGAGCGCTTTGGGAGCGTCAAGGCGATCGTCGTCGGCGACTACCTGTTCGTCGAAGGATTTGCTCTTGGTGGCCGGTTCAGCCAGCGCATCGTCGGTCTGATCGCCGACTGCTGTGCTCGCATCGCCGCGGCCGAGTTGAAGCAGTTGGAGCACGTGGGCGATCTTGGCACGACGCCCGAGGATTACTACGCCATCATCGAAGGCAAGACCGCCGGGCCGTTCGCGGCCGGCTGCAGAGCAGCCGCGGTGGTGGCCGGTGCCGACGAGCAGACCGCCGCGCGAATGGGCTCGTTCGGACTGGAACTGGGCCTCGCCTTCCAGATCGTGGACGACCTGCTCGACCTGCTTGGGGACGAGCGGATGGGCAAACCACGTGGTGCAGACGTGCTCGAGGGCAAGATGACGCTCCCGCTGATTCACGCGCTCACCCTGTCGCACGGAGATTCCCGCCGCCGCTTGGGTGAGCTCATCTCAGAGTTCAACGACGGTGTGTGGGAGGAATTGATCGAACTCCTCGAACGCTCAGGCAGCCTCGAGTACGCCAGCGTGCTGGTGAACAACCACCTGACCCGCGCTCTCGACAGCCTGCTCACCTTCCCTGAGAGCGAACTCCGAGACGCGCTCGAATGGCTGACTCGGCAGGTGATGGAACGCAATGAGTAGCAGCGACGTGGAACATCGCCAGGTGCTGGTGGTAGGAGCAGGCCCGGGGGGCAGCGCGACAGCACAGCGGCTGGCGGAGCAGGGGCTGGACGTACTCGTGCTCGAGCGCAGGCAGGTGGTGGGCAACCCGGCCAACTGCGGAGAGTGCGTTCCTCTATGGGGTGAGATGCACGATACATACCCGAAAATCCGTGACGATGAATGGCTTCAGGACTACTTCCAGTTCCCTCACTGGGTGATTGCCAAGAATCTCGACTGGATGCGCATCTATGGCCCGTCGATGCGCGCCTATGGATTCGAACTCCAATGCATCAGCGTCCACCGTCTGCAGTACGACGGACATCTGGCTGATCGCGCCATCAACGCCGGTGCCGAGGTCAGGACAGGAATCGAACTGCGCAACGTGAAGGCGCAGCCGAAACTCGGTCGCGATCTCTACGTCACCAACGATGGTAGGTTCTCCGCCGACTACGTCATCGACGCCACCGGGGCGCTGGCACATGTAGCCCGCTTGCGGGGCCAGGGTTCGCGCCCGGGCATGCAACTGCCGACGGTGTTCTGTCAGGCGACCGGTGAGATGCCCGATTCGTTCGACATCTTCATCGGAAGCGTGGCACCGGGGGGCTATGCGTGGATCATTCCCAAGGGTGACGACATCGCCAACGTGGGTCTGGGGGTGCACCACAGGCACATCGACGGGTCACTGAAGGACCGTCTGGATGAGTTCTGCCAAGGCCTGGGTTACGAGGTCCTCTCCTGGGGTGGTGGTTGGATCCCTCTCGGTGGGATGGTCAAGACCGCCGTCCACGACAACGTGCTCGCCGTAGGTGACGCCGCGGGCCTGGTGATGCCCTCCAACGGGGGTGGCATAGGCCAAGCGATCGTCTCCGGGAAAATGGCGGCCGATGCGGTCGTTGCTCACCTGAAGGATGGGACGCCGTTGGCCGCGTATGATACGACCATGAGGGGGGCGATGGGCAAGCAGCTCGCCATCAGCACGCGAACCAAGAATCTGTTCTGGACCTTCTGTCGCAACGACTGGATGACCAGCGCCGCCATGCGCTTCCTAGGAGTCAACGGACTGCGTAGGGCCGTCGATTGCCGGCGGCCGTTCTACATCCTCTGAACACCAGTCTGACAACTCATTTCGAGCCGTGCCAGAGGGTGGCCATGCCGGGGAACAGGAGTTTGGACCTGACCTCGGTGAATCCGGTCTCTGCGAGCATGTTCCGATATTGCTTGGAGGTCCCGAAGCCGGCGTAGGTCTTCGCAAGCCAGCGCCAGGGATGGTCGCGCTTTCCACACACCACACGTGCGTAGGTACCCATCCAGAGTTTCATCCACAGCCAGCCGAACCAGCCGTGCACGAAGTTCAGTTTGGCCGCATCGAGGATGATGAGTTGGCCTCCCGGATTCAATACCCTGAGTATCTCCGCCAGTCCCTTCGGTTTGTCATGGAAATCGCGGAACGAGAACAGGCAGCAGACGACATCGAACGAATCCTCTTCGAACGGCATGTCTTCGGCGGTGGCCTCGACGAATGTCGCCTCATCTTCGCCTCTTGCCGTGCGCGCGCCGTTCACACGCGCTCTCGCCGCGTCGAGCATCGCCGTGATCGGGTCTAGACAGGTCACATCACAACCCTCGATGTCCTCAGCGAAAGTGCCTGGCCCACAGCCTACTTCGAGTACCTTGGTGGATGAGGGTATGAGGGA
>CALCOR010000252.1 GCA_937897085.1 uncultured euryarchaeote
ATTGGTCTGGAATGCACATAACGGACCCGTCACGTTCTCCCATGATTCGCCGCCATCACAAGAACGCATGACCTTCTCAAATGCAATGAAGAAAATGCAACCGCTGGACGTGACGCCGATGCTGGGTTCGGCCCCGTCCTCGCCAACGTCGCTGAACACGAAACTGAGATTCAGGAGTGGCACTTCGACAGGCAGGCCATCGGGCCCGGTGACGAAGGTGGTTGGCATGGGGGGATCCGCGGGTGGTGGTGGCGTAGGCTGGTCATCCCCAAAGCATCCAGAGAGAACTGCTGACAACATCAAGACGCCGATGAGCAACGCCTTCGCTCGCATATCCGCACCTACATCTTGACAGGACGGGTGGCACCACAGGCCTGGCATTTGAGCAGGGTCGTGCGGTCCTCCTTGAGGAAGCGGGTGTCTGGCGCGTTGCACTGGTCGCACAGGATGTACGTGCGCACATAGTTGCCCAACTTCTCCTTGATGCGCTTAGGGGGAATCCGCCCCTTCAACAGCACCCGGTGCTCCTCTCGTGAGCCGGAAGTGCCCAGTTCGTTCTGCAGAAAGTGGTAGACATGGTTGGCGTCACGGTCCATCATATCCGTGATATCTGAAAAGTTGCGGATGATCGTCTGCTGACCCTCGATGAGCACCTCGGGTTCAGGCAGTTTCCAGCGGGCGTCTCCGGAGATCTCCTGCGGGATGTTCTTGCGCGCCCGGTCGAGCAGTTTATCGTAGTCGAACTCACTCATTGGGGCGGCCCACCCACACCCTGCTGAAAAGGCCACCGACAACTCAAGGATGGTCGACGGACTGGCACGCTTCGATGTCCGAGCCGGTGGAGGTGCGTTTCACCCGCATCCATGCTGATGCGCAGGCGCCGAGTCGTGGCTCCGACCTGGCGGCTGGATGGGACCTGAGGACTGTGGAGCAGACCACCGTCCACAAGGGTGGCAGCGTCAGGGTGCATACCGGGCTCATCGTCGCGATTCCTGCTGGATTCGAAGGCCAGGTGCGTGCCCGCTCGTCGCTCGCAGAAAAAGGCTTGATCCTGCCCAACGCGCCGGGTACCATCGATGCCGACTATCGCGGCGAACTGCAGGTGCTGCTCACCTGGATCGGCGAGGGGGATTCGTTCACGATTCCGGCCGGTGAGCGCATCGCCCAACTCGTGATCAACCGGGTCCCAGAAGTCGAATTCGTCGAGGTGAGCGAGGATGAACTCGGACAGACCGACCGCGGCGGCGGTGGTTTCGGCAGCACGGGGCGCTTCTGAGGCAGGATAGACGACGACTTTGGCACCGGCTTAAGCCGGTGGGTTCATAGTGAACAAGTCAGAGTTCGATGACGAATGGCACTGAGTGTGGATGAACTTCGAGAGAAGGTTCAGGAGATGCGGGAGCAGGGTCTGAACAACAGGCAGATCGCTGACGAGTTGTCAATCTCGACCTCGACGGTAGAATGGTTGCAGGGAACCTCTGCGCCGGAATCCAAGCCTGAGGATGTGCGCATCGGCTGGCGCACCATCGGCGTGAAGCCGAATCGCATAGACGCCATTGGAATGATCATGGCGGACATCTGTGACGAGCATCTGGGTGACGATTTCACCACCGTCGTCGGCATCAGCATCAATGGAATCATGTTCGCACAATCTGTCTCAGACCAACTCGGATGTGAGGTCTCCATCTTCCGCCGTGGAGCGGATGGTGAAACCGGGGCCCTATCCAACAAGTACGGACAGGTCGGAGGCAAGCGGGTGGTCGTCGTTGACGACCTGCTCAACTCCGGAGATACGATGCGTCAAGTAATCGAGGCGCTGCGTTCAGCCGGAGCCGAGGTCGTCCTCTGTCTCGTACTCGTGAACAAGACGACGAAGGACGAGATCGCCGGGATTCCGCTCCGAGGACTGATCCGCGCCGTAACCGTCTGATGGAGAGGCGGACGCGATGCACTGGGCGGATGTGGTCGCCGAGCAGTTGGCCGAGCGGGCGGATTCTCACATCGTCGCCACCGGTATCACGCCTTCTGGCCCCATTCACGTCGGAAACATGCGCGAGGTGCTGACCGCCGACCTCATCGTGAGAGCGTGCGAAGACCGCGGCTTGGATGCCGAACTTGTCTACATCGCTGACACCGCTGACCCGCTGCGCAAGGTCTACCCGTTCCTCGACCCCGAGATATACGATGCCCATGTGGGAAAGGCGCTCGCCAACATTCCTTCACCTGACGGCGAAGGTTCGTACTCTGACCATTTCCTGAACCCGTTCTTCTCCTGCCTCGATGAACTGGGAATCGAGCATAGGGTGGTCGACGTCCACCAGTCATATGCCGATGGAGAATACGAAGCGGCTGTGCGCACAGCATGTGAGCAGCGCGGCGAGATTCGTGGACTGCTAGAGCGTATCAGCGGACGGGAATTGGATGCGGACTGGTTCCCCTTCAATCCGACGGATGACCATGGGCGAATGCACGGCGTGACGGTTACAGGATACGAATGGCCGCACGTTGAATGGCGCAACGAGGAAGGAGATACCGGCAGGAGGGACATCAGCAAGGGAGGAGGAAAACTCCCTTGGAGATTGGACTGGCCTGCCCGCTGGTCGTGGATAGGCGTCACCTGTGAGCCATTCGGGAAGGACCACTCCTCAGCCGGTAGCTCATGGGACACCGGGCAGCCGCTGGCCCCGCTGTTCGGCATTGAGCCCCCCCTCGGACTACCTTACGAATGGATCAACCTGAAGGGACAGGGGGCGATGTCGAGCAGCGCTGGGAATGCGATGAGTGGCAGCGAACTGCTGGAACTCGTTCCTCCGGAGATCATGCGCTTCCTCATCAGTCGGTCGAAACCGGCGAAACACATCGATTTCGACCCAGGAGCCGGGCTAATCTCGCTCGCCGACGAGTACGAGCGGCTGGAACGACGCTACCACGCAGAACTGCGCGGCATCGAGCAGAAACCGGTTGGCGAAGGAGAGCGCAAGGAACGGCAGCGCATGGATGACGCACGGCGGTTCGAACTGAGCCAGGTGGCGCGGGGTGAAGTGAGCGAAGGAGATGCACTGGAGATGTCCTTCAGCCATCTGTCGATGCTCTGTCAGGTCAAACCCGACAGGCAGGGATTTCTCGATTCGCTGGCGCGCACCCACGACGTGGATGCCCAAGCACCCGATGCACGCTTGCTGGAACGCGAACGGCGGATGCGCCAGTGGATCGCCTCCGAGTGGTTCCCTCCAGAGGTGCGCATCCTCCTGCAGGCGGATGTCGACGCCGATTGGCTCTCAGGACTCGAGCAGAGCGAACGTGACTTCCTGTCAGGATTCGCCTCCGGACTCCAATCGATCGAGTGGGACGAATCGGCCATCCAGGAGCACATCAGCGCCAGCATCGAAGCGGCGGGAATGACACCGCGCATCGCCTTCCCACTGCTCTATGGACTGCTTCTGGGACGCCCGCGCGGTCCCAGACTGGCCCCGTTGATGCGCGAACTGGACCGGAACGCTGTGCAGTCCCTCATGTCAGCGATATGTGACTGACGTGATGGATGATGCCTGTGCACGCTCGGCGGGAAGAATCTGCGTAGGCTGCGCCTCTGAACGTCATGCTTGAAATGGAGTCGGGGTGTGGCGACCCCCATGGCGGTCCACTGCCCGCAGTGCGAGGGAGTCGTTGAGGCGACGGCCAAGTTCTGTCTGGCGTGCGGTCAGGACTTCGATTCACAGAGCCCTGTAACCTCCACTGGGCACGACATCAGGCAGTTGAAAGACGCCATTCGTGCTCGTGATGACCTGTCGATGGCCGACAAATTCGACCTAATCGCCAAGGTCGAGGAGGGAACCAACCCGATCGAACTCGGCATCGCCGCCACGGCCGATGCAGCAGAGGATATGGCAACGGCTGCACCCGTCTCGAAGCCGGACGCGAAGGCGGGCGGTTCAGGTGCCACGTTCACCAGCAGCCCGGCTGCGGCGGCCGCCGTGGCCAGCGTCTCCTCGAAGACGGATGCATGGGCCAATGTTCTGTCAGGCAAGGTCACCATCTCGGACCCGCAGTTCCAGACTGCGATGAAACTCGGCATGGAGGCGAGTCACCACATCCACGACATCGCTGCTGGTGGAATCGATGAGATAGACCTGACAAGCGATGACCTGCGCGCGATTCCAGTCCTCAAACCCCCCAAGCGCTCGTTCTGCCCCAAGTGCGGAAGTGACATTCTGTCGCACACGAACATGCAATGGCGCAAGTGGAGAGACCACTCAGGCGAGGTGGTGCAACTGCAGGTGCAGGCAGCGATGGAGACGGCGCTGGTGCAAGCATCATCCCATTACGTGGGCGCTGCCGAAGGGTTGCAGGCGAGAATTGCAGAACTCGACGAAGAGAAGCTCACCAAGAAGATCGAGAAGAAAATCACGAAGAAGTTGACCAAGAAAATCACTGAGGAGGTCCGCGAGGAACTCGAAACTGAGATCCGCTCAGAAGCGGCCGCAGCCGGCCGTGATGTTGTGAGAACTTCCGCCACCTCCACTGGGACACGAACTTCCGCGAAGGCTGACAAGGGAGGCGAGAAGAAGGCACCTGCAGGGATGTTCTCGGCGGGGCCGGCAGTTACGAAGAAGTTCGATGGGAAGAAGAAGGACAAGCCGGACTGGTTCCTTGCTGAAGCACTGGAAACGGTATTCGACCCACATGGGTCTGGCAAGCCGCTCAAGCCGAAGACGATTCTCGCCCGCTCCTCGGACGGAAACGTGCGTGTGCAGGATGTGGTCACCATCTACGCCGACAAGGGCGAGGAAGGACTCTCCGAACTCGCCTGGACCTCGCCCTTCACTCGCTACATCATCGAAGCCTACGACGCCTGCTGAAATCGCTGGCTCGTCTCACAATCAGCGTTTGGCTCGTTCACAGGTAGGTGACCTGGAGGCGTTGGGGTTCGGGTGTCCCTTTCTGGGCGGCACCGATGGCTTCGACCTCCATGCGTGCTCCTGACATCGTAGTCACGAACGGGATGTTCAGTTCGACCGCCAGTCTGCGCATCATGTTGCCATCGCGGACCGCACCCCCGCTCTTGCTGGGTGTGTTCACAACGAGTTGGATCCTGCCTTCGCGCATCAGGTCGAGGGCGTCAGGGTGCTGCTTCTCAGCGATTCGGTAGGCAATCTCGACCTCGAGCCCATGCTCGCGCAGCGCATGGGCGGTCCCCGGTGTGGCGTGCAGGTTGAATCCGAGTTCCGAGAGGTGTCTCGCTATCGCTGCCAGTTGTTGCTTGTCGCCGTCCTTGACCGTCAAGTAGACTCCACCTTCGGTTGGCACAGGAATCTCCGTGGCGAGTCGCGCCTTGAGGTAGGCGCCTGCGGCATCCGGCGCGCTCCCCATGACTTCGCCAGTCGACTTCATCTCGGGACCTGGTGCGGGATCGAGGCCGCGCAGTTTGAGGAATGGGAACACGGGAGCCTTGACGCACACGAGGCCGGTTGTGGCTTCGGGGATATCGAGGTCGGCGAGCCTAGCCCCGATGGCGACTCTCGCTGCGATTCTCGCTAGAGGAATACCTGTGGATTTGGCGACGAACGGGAAGGTGCGTGAGCCGCGGGGATTCACCTCGAGCACGTAGAGGGTGTCCTCACAGATGGCGTACTGGATGTTGAAGCAGCCCTTGATTCCCAAGCCGACGCCAATCCTCTCGGTCCAGTCGCGCACCTCTGACAGGATGAACTGACCCACATGCTGTGGAGGGATGAAGCAGGTGGAATCGCCTGAGTGGATTCCAGCTTCCTCGATATGTTCCATGATGGCTCCGATGATCACCTCTTGGCCGTCCGAGACCGCGTCGACGTCGAGTTCGATGGCGTTCCCGAGGTATTCATCGATGAGTAATGGGCGGTCAGGTTCAAGATACGCTTCAGCCATGTATGCATCGAGTTGAGCGTCGTCGGCGAGGATCTCCATTCCCCGTCCGCCGAGCACATACGATGGGCGCACCAGCACCGGATAGCCGATGTCCAGAACCGCCTTGCGAACCTCCTGGGGCGTCCTCCCGGTCAGACCTCTGGGCATTCGCAGACCCACCCTCTCAGCGAATCTTTCGAACCGCTCGCGGTCCGACGCCTCGTCAACAGCGTCCGATGACGTTCCTTCGATGCGCAATTGGAGTCCTAGTTCTGCGAGGTGCGCGAGTCTTGCATCTAGCGGGAGGGCGAGGTTGATCGCCGTCTGGCCGCCGAACTGCAGCAGAATTCCGTCGGCGGCTTCGCGTAGCAGGACCTCGGCGACCGTCTCGAGGGTGAGTGGTTCGAAGTAGAGTCGGTCGCTGGTGTCGAAGTCAGTGGATACCGTCTCAGGATTGTTGTTGATGATGATCGCCTCATGACCAGCCTCACGGATCGCTTGCACCGCGTGTACGCAGCCGTAGTCGAACTCGATTCCCTGACCGATGCGTATCGGCCCGCTGCCGATGACGACGAGTCTTCTGGCAGCTTCACCATCGGCGGTCTGGCGGCGGGAGTGCGGTACGTGGTCGATGCCTACCGGAGCGCCTGGCTCGTAGGTGGCGTAGTAGTACGGTGTTATCGCCGCGAATTCGGCAGCACATGAGTCAACCATCCTATAGACCGGGTGAATGCGGTGCTGATGGCGACAGCGCATTACCGCCTCCTCGCCTCGCTCATCAGGTAGTCTGCGGTAGCCCTCAGGCCGAAATCCAGCCAGAGCGTCCGCGATGTTCGCGTCAGACACCCCTGCGCTCTTCCACCGAGACATCTCATCTGCGGAGATCTCATCGGGAAGCAATCCAGCCTCTCCTCGGGCGACGATCTCAAGTTCGGTCTTCGCCATGCGCTCGAACTTGTGCAGGAACCAGCGAGTGATCTGGGTGATGTCCCTGACCTGTTCCACAGTCCATCCTCGGCGGAAGGCTTCCAGAAGTGCTCCCATCCTGCGGTCGGTGGCGACATTGAGCCATTCAGTCAAGATGTCATCAGGAAGTGATGTGTGTGCGCGCTCTCCGACCCCTTCGCCTTCCGAGGTGTCACCAAGTGTGAGTGGACGTGGGTGAGGACATCCATACTCAAGTGAGGCCCACGCCTTGCGGAACGCCTCTTCGAATGATCTTCCGATGGCCATCACCTCACCGGTGCTCTTCATCGACGTCCCGATGCGCCGGTCGGCGGTGCGGAACTTGTCGAACGGCCAGCGGGGGATCTTCACGACACAGTAGTCGAGTGTTGGCTCGAAGGCAGCGGTTGTTCCCTCGCCGGTAATCGGGTTGGGCAGTTCGTCGAGGGTGTAGCCCACAGCGATGAGCGCGGCCATGCGGGCGATTGGGTAGCCAGTGGCCTTGGAGGCGAGCGCGGAGGAGCGGGAGACCCGCGGGTTGACCTCGATGACGGCGAATTCTCCGGTGGCCTGGTCGACGGCGAACTGCACGTTGCAGCCACCTTTGATGTCCAATCTACGGATTAGTTTCAGCGCGGCGTCGCGCAGCATCTGGTGGTCTCTGTCGGAGAGTGTCTGTTGCGGAGCGACCACGACGGATTCCCCGGTGTGAACTCCCATCGGGTCGATGTTCTCCATGGTGCAGACGATGATGCAGTTGTCGGCGGCGTCGCGCATCACCTCGTATTCATGCTCCTGCCACCCGAGGATACTCTCCTCGATGAGCACCTGGTCGATCTGCGAATGCAGAATCCCCTGACTGGCGATCTCCACCAGTTCGTGGGTGTTCCACGCCGTGCCTCCACCAAGACCCCCCAGAGTGAACGCCGGCCTCACGAGCAGCGGAAAACCACCGATCTCATCGACTGCGGCGAGCACCGATTCGATGCTGTCACAGGCAACTGCCCGCGGGACAGGGAGGTCGATGGACTCGCACACCTGCTTGAACAGGTCGCGGTCCTCAGCGGAGTCGATGGCTACCAGATCGCAGCCGATGAGTTCCACTTCGAGTTCATCTAGGGTGCCGTCGTGGGCGAGCGTACTGGCGAGGTTCAGGGCGGTCTGGCCGCCCATACCTGCCAAGAGGGCGTCCGGGCGCTCAAGTTCCAATATCCGCTTGACCGTGGCGGGAAGCAGCGGCTCGATGTAGATGCGGTCGGCCATCTCCGGGTCGTTCTGGATGGTCGCCGGGTTGCTGTTGACGAGGATGACCTCGAAGCCGTCAGCGCGCAGCGCACGGCACGCCTGCGAGCCGGAGAAGTCGAATTCGGCCGCTTGGCCGATGCGAATCGGTCCGGAGCCGAGTATCATGATGCGCTGGATGTCATCTCGGCGCGGCATCACGTCACCTCCCGAAGGTTCAGTGGCAGTGCGCCTGCGAGGTGGTTCTCGACCATCTTCTCGAAGCGCTCGAACAGCGGGGCAGCGTCGTGCGGCCCGGGACACGCCTCGGGGTGATACTGCACGCTGAAGGCTGCCTTGCCGATGACGTCCAATCCTTCGACCGTGCGGTCGTTGGCGTTGACGAAGCGGACCTCGGTGGCAGCATCGAACAGAGCCGTAGGCGGCCCTTCACCCTCCCAATTCGGGTGAGCGGCGAGTGGTGATTCATCTCTGGGGCAGACAGCGAATCCGTGGTTCTGGCTGGTGATGTCCACCTTGCCGGTCTGCAGATCGACGACCGGCTGATTGGCCCCGCGGTGGCCATAACGCAGCTTGTACGTCTCCAGCCCGTTGGCCAAGCCGAGCAATTGGTGTCCGAGGCAGATCCCCATGGTAGGCATGTCACATTCCAGTGCGACAGCCAGGGTCTTGCGGGCGGACTTCGCTTGGCCGGAGTGAGCCGGGTCACCGGGGCCGTTGGAGCAGAACAGAGCATCGATCCTCCATGAGTCAGTCAATTCATCCCATCCGATGTCAGGGGGAGACCAGAGCACCTCGAACCGTTTGCACAGTTCGCGCAGGATGTTGTGCTTGATGCCGCAATCCAAGGCTCCGATGCGAGGTAATGGGTTACCGTCCTCACCTAATGCACCCTCGTTCAGGAGAACCGCCTGGTCACGGCTCACCTCAGCCACCAGGTCCTCGAGGTCGGGCGAGGTCATCCGCTCGAGTCGCGAGCGCAATGCCGTCTCCTGTTCCACCGGTCCGAACACGCACAGCAGGGTGCCATGCTCCCTCACCCTGCGCGTCACAGATCGGGTGTCAACGGTTGTGATTCCCGGAACACCGTGGGCGAGCAGGAAGTCGTGCACTGAACCGATGCTGTCCCGATGGTCAGGATGGTCGATCCATTCGCGACAGACGACTCCTCGAGGCCATACGGCCGCCGATTCCGAGATGCCTGCTGCAACACCGTAGTTCCCGAGCAGCGGCCATGTGAAGGTCAGGACCTGTCCGGCGAACGAGGGGTCCGTCAGTGACTCTTGGAAGCCGGTCATGCCGGTGGTGAACACCAACTCACCCTCACCGACGACATCCGCACCGAACAGGGTGCCAGAATACCTCGAACCATCCGCCAACAGCAGGATTCCTTCACCAGAAGCCACCTCACTGGAAGGTGCGGCCGATGTGAGCAGCAGGTCAGCAGCGTCAGCACCGGAATAGGCGTTCGAAACACCGCGTTGGTCGGACCCGGGATTGAATCCCCGCGCAGCCCTCACCTTCGCACCCTCGGACCGTCCCTGAGAGCCGCTTATGATGATTCGCTAGGGGCTGGACTGTGTCCAGCCCGCGCGCGTCGTCGTGCGTCACTCATCCTCAGAGTAATCGACGACGTCCTTGCCCCGCGATGAAGGGCGAATCTCAAGCTGACCGCCCGAGAACTGATTGGCTCCCGGCATGCCACCGAGGAAGGCTGCCATGAACACGGCCAGCGCTGCCACTTCGGAGTGTGGTTGGTTACCCACGGCCACATTGTGCTGGCACACCTCGTAGTACTCCTTGCCGACCTTGGCACCGCCGACCACCACCGCCAACGGCCTATCGGTGGGAATCTGGCTGATGGCCTGCTCGTGCGGCTCACCATACATCGTCAGGTGAACTGCCACCCCGGGCATACCATCCCCTGCGTCAGTGGTGAATCTCCTGAGCCAACCGAGTGCAGAATCCTCGTGGGTGGCTTCGAACTCTCCTCCAAAGCGCTTGGACACCTCTCTGAGGTTGCTGAGCACGTCTTTGTCAGCCTCACCTGCCAGCAGGAAGCGTTCAGCACCGAAAGCGCGCGCAACCAGACCGACGTGCGTCGAGATGCGCGGATCACGTCCTATCCGATGGCCGAGCCTCAACACGGTGATTCGAGCGGGAGCGGATGGCTCAGAGCCGGTCATCAGCCGTCGGCGGGGGGCGACGCCTCTTCAGGGTTATCGAAGTCTCCAGAAGTGAGCAGCAGTGGTTCATCGTCAAGCGGAGCGATGTCCAAGGGGAAGGCGTGCAGCAACTTGCGCACCCAGTCGAGCAGAATCGCATCCAGCAGCAACTGCGTAGCATAGTGCATCATCACCCCGAGAGCCGCAAGGCGCATCGATTGCATGATCAGTGACGGCTCGCCGCTGTCAGTGAACATCAGCCAGCCGATTGGCTCGACGGCGAAGTAGAGGGCGATGATCAGCAGGATTCCCCCGAATGCACCAGAGGACCAGTTGGAGCGCTCGCGACTGTGCATCAGGGCAAGAGTGGCGATGAACACCAGAGCGGGAATCAACAGAGAGACCTGGAAGAAGGAAAGTTCCCAGATCATCGAAGCCGGGTTAGAGTCGTCGTCACCGAGCCGGTCACCGATTACCGAGATGGTCAGCCACCAGAAGATGCCGATCGCTGCCAGAAGGACACCGCTGGCCACCGAACGGCTGTAGATCATCTGCCCCATCTCATGCCGATCCTTGGGTTGCAGCCGCTGGAGCACACTCTCCGCCAACTCGAGGTTCTCGTGCGACGGAAGCTGTGCATCCTCGTCACTGACCAGCAGGCGGGGCTCAGGCTCTAGCTCACCACCATATTCGTCGTAGGATGACGCTGCCGCCGATACCATAGTGGCCAACGTCCCAGCGTGAGATGATAAACGATACCCCCAACCTCGACTCGCCCATGGCTGACTTTCGACCATTCCTGCGTCGCCGCCCTGATGGGCGGCCTCGCCTGATGGGCATCGTGAACGCCACTCCTGACTCATTCCATGCGGGGTCGCGAGTCGATTCCGTTGCCGAAGCGGTCGAGGTATCTCTCGCCATGTGGGACGCAGGTGCGGACTGGGTAGATGTCGGCGGCGAGTCGACACGGCCGGGGGCTCGCCCCGTGGCTGTGGAGGAGGAATTGGAGCGAGTGATCCCGGTGATCTCGGCGCTCAAGGATGCTCGTCGTGATGGTCTCATATCCATCGATACCAGACGGCCCGCGGTCGCGGCCGCAGCCTTGGATGCCGGTGCGGACATGGTGAACGATGTCTCGGGGCTACGCGATGAGGTGATGCTCGAACTGGTGCGCGACAGAGGATGTGCGGTGTGCATCATGCACATGCTCGGCGAGCCGGGCGACATGCAGAGTGACCCGCAGTACACCGATGTCGTTGCTGAGGTCAGCCGAGAACTGAACGACACCGCGAACAGACTGATCGCGGCTGGGCACCCTGCCGAACTCATCTGCATCGACCCGGGAATCGGATTCGGCAAACTGCTGGAGCACAATCTCGCGCTGCTGCGCGATGGTGCGCAACTGCGCGGGCCGCATGGCCTCGCGCTGCTCTGGGGAGTCAGCCGCAAGTCGATGTTCAAGGAACTGCTCGGACAGGAGAGGGCCGAGGACAGGCTCTCAGGCACCTTGGCTGTCGCAGCTCACGCCTACAACAGAGGCGTCGACCTGCTGCGAGTGCACGATGTCGCTGAACACGCCGCATTGTTCACCGCGCTCAAGGAACTCGAACGCGAGGTGTGAACATGGGAGAGAATGACCCGAACATGCCCTTCATCGATGTCGACGATAACCTGCGCCTGTTCGGAACGGCGCACATCAGCAAGGACTCGGCAGACGCGGTTCGAGAGCAGATTGGAGAGTGGAAACCCGATCTGGTGGCAGTGGAACTGTGCCAGAGCCGGATGGACGCACTCACCAGCGGCCGACGGTTGGATCAGGAGGGACTGAGCAAGGTCATCAAGGAGGGCAAGGCGCCGCTCGTACTCTTCCAGAGCCTGTTAGCCGCTGAACAGCGCAAGATGGGGCTCGAGGAGGGCCAAGAACCGGGAACGGACCTGTTAGCGGCCGTACAAGCGGCTGAAGCGGCGGACATCCCAGTTGAACTGGTGGACCGCGATGTGCAGGTCACCCTGCGTCGGGCGTGGAGCAAGATGGGGCTGCGCGAACGGTATCGGGTGCTCAAGGCTCTTGTCTGGGAGGAGAAAGAAGAGGACGAAGATGCTCCCAGCGTGGACGACCTGCTGAAGGACAGCGACCTGCTGACCGAACTCCTCGACGAACTGAAGCATGTGGCACCCGGAGCCGGAGAGGTGCTCGTCGATGAGCGGGACGAGTACATCGCCACCCGCATCTCGCAGATTCGTGATCGCGGCAAGGTGCTCGTGGTCATGGGCGCCGGCCACCTCAAAGGAGTGAACACACAACTCGGCTCGATAGATGGTGGATCTGCCAGGTCGACCAGGCTGGCGGAACTCGACGGTGTGCCGCAGAAGTCGGCATTCCGTCGCTCACTCAAATGGGCCATCCCTGTGCTGGTTATGGGGCTGATGGGATACCTGCTGATGCAGGGTGACTGGGAGACGCTGAAGGAGACTCTGCTCATCTGGATCGTCGCCAATGCGGTCCTGGCAGCCATGGGCGTGCTGCTCGCCCGCGGACACCCGTTCGCCGTGCTCACGGCCGCCGCCGCCTCGCCCATCACATCCGTCAATCCGACGCTCGCCGCCGGCTGGTTCGCAGGTTACGTGCAGATGAAGATGGATGAGCCGACGGCGGCTGACCTGACCGCCTTCATGCGCCTCGACGAATACTCGCTGTTCTGGAAGAACCGCGCCGGCAAGGTGCTGCTCGTGACCGCGCTCGGAAATCTCGGTTCCTCGTTGGGTGCATGGATCGCCGGCTCAGCGCTGCTGTTCTCCACCGGATTCTAAGTTGAGCGTCTTGGCGGCGCCTACGGCGCCGTCGCAGGGGTCAAGAACC
>CALCOR010000253.1 GCA_937897085.1 uncultured euryarchaeote
ACTGCCTCGCTGCAGGAACACGCCCGCCGAGCATATCGGAGGTGTGGACATCTTCGGCTGCTGGGACGGTGAGTTGGACGATGACAAAGATGGGTTGATGAATGCTGACGACTCCTGTCCTGATACACCTTTGAGCGAGTTGAGCGATGTCATCGATGGGTGCGGCGCCTCTCAGCGGGACAAGGATGGCGATGGCGTCGTGGACTCCGCCGATCTATGTCCCTGGACCGAATCGGGAGACTCGGTGCAGCAGGATGGCTGTTCAGATGCGCAGTTGTTCCTCGGCCGTGGCGGTGATGGCGTCCTGTCCGGGATGATGATTGCTCTCATCGTTCTCGGGCTCCTGCTGGTCGCAGGGGGCATCACAGCCGCGGTGGTCATCAAGCGACGGAGGGCAGAAGGCCCCGACTCCGAATCCCCCTCTGTTGATGCAGATGTAGCAATTGAGCAACCGGCTGAGGATTTAGATGACTTGCAGGCAGATGACCTGCAGGCAGAAGACGTTGTCGTGGATGATGATGTCACGACCGACGAACACGGCACAAGTTGGTGGGAAGACGAACTCGGGGCGTGGTGGTACAAGACGCCTGAGATGGATGATTGGTCGCTTTTCGATGAGTCATGACTACTCGAATGCACTTCTGGATGCCGAAATGGTCCCTACGGACCATCCGAGCGAGGATTCAATAGCGTTGGTTTGTCCGTCACGGACCATGAGCACTGCCGATGTTGGCCGCAGTCCGCTTTCCTGCGGACTCATCCTGACTATGATTGCCTGTATGCTGACCGCCTCCTGGGCGGTCGCCGCAGTCCCCTATTCCAGCCCTGCTGAGCCAGTGCAGCTGGACGATGATGACACCCCCTCCTTAGCGGGAGCGCGCGGAGCACAGACCTCTTGGTTGTCCAAGGCTGGGAAGACCTCTGGTTCCAGCGGTCAGTATGACATTGCCTGGGCTGAAGGTATGGATATTGGACCAGGCGGGTCGATTTACGTCTCAGGGATGCTGTTTGGTGACACCACCTTCGGTTCGGTCAATTTGAACACAGGCATGGATCAGGTGCCATTCGTAGCCAAGTTGGATTCCCAGGGCAACTGGCAGTGGGCGTCAGCCGCTTCAATTCCCGGTAGTGGCTGGGCATCTTCATTCGATGTCGCCGTAGATTCCAATGGGAACGCATTCGTCACGGGATATTTCCAGGATGCCATCGCCTTCGGTTCCAGCACATTGTCTACTGCCGGCGGTGCCGACATATTCGTGGCAAAGATCAATTCCAATGGTGCTTGGCAATGGGCGGTCAGTGCAGGAGGAGCCGGCGATGATGAAATCGCTGTCGGCATAGCAGCAACATCCACCGGTGACGCCATTGTAGTAGGCCAAACCAACGACAGTTCCAACTTCGGTTCCCACGGCATATCCACCGCCGGTGGCATCGACGCCTTCGTCGCTAAGATTTCCGCTTCAGGTAGTTGGGCGTGGGCGACGGTCGGCGGCGGTCAAGGAAGTGACTTCGCCAACGACGTCTCGCTTGACTCGAGTGACAACGTGTTCGTTGTCGGCATGTTCCAGGGCGGCACGACCGGTGCGCAGTTCGGCTCGACCCAGGTTGCTGCCACAGGCTCGATGGATGCCTTCATCTCTCGACTCACATCCGCTGGTTCATGGGACTGGACGAAGACCGCGGGGAGCGGTAACGGCGGCCTCGCCGGCTTTGCAATCGCCCACGGCAACGGCAGCAGCTACGTCGCGGGATACTTCAGTGGCACTGGGAACTGGGGCTCGTTCCAGAAGACCGCTACCAGCGACTGTGCTGACGGCTATGTGGCCAACATCGACGATTCCGGGACCTGGCAGTGGGTGACGACCGCTGGCGCATCCGGTCCGACCTACACGATTGTGAAGTCCGTGGCCTCCGGTTCGTCTGGAAACGCTGTGATCGGTGGCGAGGTGGCGCTCGTGGATGCAACGTGCTCGCAGTATGAGACTGGAACCACATCGGTTTCGTTCGGGCTGACTTCCGTCAGCACCAACGGTTTCAACGACGCCTTCTTCGCCGCAATCGACAGTGGCGGCAACTGGACCAACGCTGCCGTCATGGGTGGCTCACGGATGGACGACGCTCGCGGTGTGGGCATCACATCATCCGGAGAGGTCGTCGTGGCCGGACGGCACTGTTACAACAACCCGTCAGCTTCGTGCAGTTCCACCGATGGTGGAACGAACAGCATCAGTGAATCGAGTACGTATGGAGGCACTTTCGTCTGGAACCTCGTTGGGGATGCGGACGGAGACGGGGTACCGGATTCGACTGACAATTGCCCGATGACCGCCAACGCCAACCAACTTGACATCGACGGAGATGCCGTGCCAGGTGTCGGAGGAGGAGACGCCTGTGACGACGACATCGATGGCGATGGAATGCTCAACGTCGACGACGACTGCGACGGCCCGGCGGTCAACTGGGATTCGAGCATCTGGGCGGATGACATCGACATGGACGGCTGTCGCGACATCGACGAGGACGACGATGACGACAACGACGGAGTCGGCGATGCCGATGACGGCTGCAGCGGCACAGCGTACAAACTCAACTGGACAGCGGGAGTCGCCAATGACAACGACATGGACGGCTGCCACGATAACGATGAGGACGACGATGACGACAACGACGGCATCGACGACGGCTCAGGTGACGACTGCCCGCGCGGTTCAGCCAACTGGGGCACACGTGTGGGCCCGGGTGATTACACTCACAACACAGCACGCGACCACGACAGCGACGGATGTGAGGACGACCACGCCGAAGACACCGATGACGACAACGACGGAATCGACGATGTCGATGGCAACAACGACCAGCTCGATCGCTGCGCCAAAGGCCAACTGGGATGGACGAGCGACTTCACGCTCGACGCTGATGGTGACGGATGCCGCGACTCCGATGAGGATGTGGACGACGACAACGATGAGGTATGGGATGTCGACGCGTTCGGAAACACCCTCGACCAGTGCAGCCCGGGCATGATGAATTGGATTTCCACCGACAGCACGGATCGCGACCGCGACGGCTGCCGAGACCTCGACGAGGACACCGACGACGACGGTGATGGTGTCGAGGACGACGTGGACGATTGCTTCCAGATGGCCATGTGGACATCAGACCCGTCCACGGACCACGACGGCGATGGCTGTCGCGACGTCGACGAGGACCTGAACGACGACAATGACCCGAAGTTCGACAACGAGGATGACTGCCCGCTCGGCGAGGTCGGCTGGACCGTGACCGACTGGGACGGAGACGGCTGCCGCGACGAGAGTGAGGACCCGGACGATGACAACGACGGCATCTGCGACAACGACGGTTCAAGCCCAGGCATCTGCAATTCCGGCCCTGACCTCTGTGCGGAGACCCCGCTCGGTGAGACGACCAACGCCGACGGTTGTGGCATGCTGACTCAACTAGATACAGATGGAGACGGCGTCTACGACGCCAATGACGCGTGCGTGAATGAAGCCGCTCTCTCCGGATACGACAACGACATGGACGGCTGCACTGACGACACCGACGGCGACGGGGTCACAGACAACCTCGACGTGTTCCCCGACGAGCCGACCCAGTGGTCTGACCGCGACGGCGACACCTGGGGCGACAACCCGAGCGGAAATCGCCCGGACCAGTGCCAGGACACCCCCGCTCAGTGGGTGCTGCTCGCCCGTGACCGCTTCGGATGCGCCTGGGAAGAGGAGGATGCCGACAGTGACGGCGTGGTGAACGGATACGACGACTGTCCCGACACCGAGACCGGACGCGAGGTCGATGCCAGCGGATGTTCGCAGATGCAGATCGACGACGATGGCGATGGAGTGTTCAACGCGCTCGACAACTGCCCCGACACCCCGACGGGTGACAAGCAGCTGGATGACTCAGGCTGCTCGCACGAGCAGCGACTCGCTGACGGCGACATGGATGCCATGCTGCAGCAATACGGGCTCATCGGGGGAATCTCCCTCGCTGTCCTGTTGCTGATCATCGTGGCGATGTCGGTCATGTTGATTCGACGCGGCCGTAAGGGTGGCGCTTCAGCAGATGATTGGGTCACAGACGAGATCCAGCACGCCGAGCAGCAGCAGCAGCAGATGGCCGCAGTCCAGCCCGCTGCTCCCGCGGCAGTTGCACAACCGCAGCACGTGGCAGACTATTCGGGACTCCCTCTGGGCGGTGACTACGTCACCGACGCTTCCGGCGGCACCTGGTACAACGCACCGGATGGCAGCCAGTGGGCGATGCAGGCGGACGGCTCCTTCGTGCGCGCCAACTGATTTTCCGCGAGTGCGCTCAAGAGGAGGCGTGTTGCAGCGCTTCGCCTACGATGTCCTCGAGTGATACCTGCGCTCTGTAACCGAGTCGCTGCTCCAACTCAACGGCGTCGACGACCCCCCACACTTCATCGGTGTTGGACCCAGAGTAGTTCGGAGCCCCCCCGGTATTCTCGGAGATTGCTTCCACCAACTTGTCCATGGCGACCGGCTCACCCCTGCCCACGGCGATTGCCTCCCTCGTGGGTGGCGGGTTGCTGACGATGCCGAGCACCACGTTCGCCAAATCTTTCACGTGGATGATGTCCTTCACCTGTGTACCGTCCCCAGGGACGATGAAGAAACCGAAGTTGGCCTCGTGGCAGAAGCGGTGAATGATGCCATGCCCCTCCCCGTCGCTGAGGGGAATTCCCTGCACGTTGGCCACTCTCAGGACCGAGACTGGATGTGTGTCGGTGGCATGATCGAGCGCTCTCTCCTCGGCCCATAGTTGACCTTCCGCGGTCACGTCGCGTGGAGCGAGTCGGGTCTCGCTGGAGTAGTAGGGGTCATCTGGGCCCGTTTGCGGATGGACCCGCAGTGAACCGATGAGCACCAGATGCATTCCCTGATGCTTGCCCACTGCATCGAGGACCTTCTTGGCACCTTTGCGCATCAATTCCAGAACATCGTTGTCGTCCCGCTCCATGTCGAGGTTCGGGGGGTGTCCGTTGAGGTGTATGAGTGCCTGACAGGCGGCGAGTTTCGCACCGAGCATCATTTCGTCATCGATGATATCCCATGGAATGATCTCAGCATCATCTCCGAGAGCCATTTGGATGTACTGGGCGATGAAGCCGTCGTCACCAGTGATTGCGACCCGCACAGAGTGTCCCTCTATACCCAATAACGCTCAATCCCTTGATGATATTGTCGGTGCCTTCGTTCCCTCGGAAGTGCCACCACAAGCAGGATAGCATTGAAGGACAGGTCGCGCCGCGCTCCGGTTGATGGGGTGGGGTTCTGACTTCTCCGCACGCGTGGCTTCACGCGATCTGACCATCGGCGTGATCGGCTTGGGATATGTCGGGCTACCGACCGCCCTTGGATTCCACGACGCCGGCTTCCGCGTGCGCGCCGTGGACGTGAACGAACAGGTAGTTGCTC
>CALCOR010000254.1 GCA_937897085.1 uncultured euryarchaeote
AGAGTAAGTCCGTCTCATGCAGCCGAGAGAATTCATCGCTGGTGACGAGGTCCTCGTGCATCTTCTCAGCCCTGACCAATCCCTTCACATCGACCTGCACATCACCAGATGCCAGATTCATGTCTAGCAGGACATCAACCAGTTGCCCGAGGGCGAACGATTTCATCTTCAACACGAAGATCTCACCCCCTGCACACAGTTCGACCGCGTCGATGACCAGTTTCGCCGCTTCAGGGATGGGCATCGCGAATCGGGTGACATCCCTATCAGAAATCCAGATTTTGCCGCGATCCTTGATACCCTTCACCATCGATGGGATGACCGAGCCACGGCTACCGAGCACGTTGCCGAAGCGAACGCATGCGCACTTTGTTTCCCCAGTGGCGTTGCCATCAATCACCAACCTCTCTGCAACATATTTTGAGGCCCCCATCATCGAGGTGGGATTGACTGCCTTATCCGTGCTGATGGAGAGCACAACTTCAGCACCATGCGCCTTGGCGAGATCCACCACGTTCTGGGTCCCTAGAATGTTCGTCTTTACCGCCTCCGTGGGGTTTTGTTCGCAAATCAGCACATGTTTCAGCGCCGCTGCGTGGATAACGATGTCCACCCCTGCTTGGAAGGCGCGGCTGAGTCCCTCGCGGTCACGCACATCACCTATGATGAAGGACACATCATCACGCCCCCCCAACTCCTGCTGGAAGTAGAAATGCTTGGAATCGTCACGAGAGAAAACTGTCACGTGCGCAGGCGAGCGCGAGAGCAATTGTCGCACCACCTCAGAGCCGATCGAGCCAGTGCCTCCGGTGACGAGTATTCGGCTTCCAGCGATGCCCATACGCATTCTCTCCGAAGTTCTGACCCCTCGTTCCGTTATTGACGTAACTCACGTCTTCTCGGGGCGACGGCTTCATGGAGGCCAAGCGAGTCGAGCGGCCCGCGGTGAGACAATGGCGGATGCTGAGGAGTTGCAAAAACTTGGCAGGCTGGTTGAGGTCAACCGCAGCAGGATGTCGCGACTTTCGGAGCAGATCAGCATGTTAGAGGAGGCGGCTGCTGAGCATGCGCAGGTTCTGAAGGCGCTCAAAGCGCTTGAAGCTGGGCCTGATGCTGGGTCGATGATTCCATTGGGCGCAGGTGTTCAACTCGTGGTCGAGCGGTCACCAGGTAGTGGAGTAGTCATCGATTTGGGCAGCGGCATCCAAGCTGAACGCCCACTC
>CALCOR010000255.1 GCA_937897085.1 uncultured euryarchaeote
CAACTGTTAGAGGCCCCGGGCACGATCGTCGATGGCGCTCTCTCGATCACTCCAAGGGAGAACATGTTCGGAACGCTGGAAGTGACGCTGACAGTGACTGACCCCGATGGTCTGACCAAGTCTCGTCCGATGATCGTCAAGGTCTCCAACGTCAACGATGCGCCGATCATCTGCGAGAGGAATGAACTTGGAGCAGGTGCGACCTTCCTTGAGCAGTGTCAAGCCTCGAACGTCAATCTGAAGACCAACGATGGTGATGGCAACGAGATCGAAGAAGGTTTCACGACTCACTCGCTCAGGCTCAACAAGTCAGCCAACACCTACACGGATATCACCAACGCCCAGGGTCAGCCCGTCAGGGTCTACACCTCCTGGGTCTTCGATCAGGAGAATGAGCAGGATGCCACGCATCAGCCCAACGCCGAGTCGGCACCCCAGTTGCATGATTGGGCTGTCTCTCTCGAGGCAGGTTGTGAGGTCATCACCATCACTAAGGAACTCGATGAACTCATCCTCTGGGAAGAGGGCTACGAGATCGGTGGTTATTGTGACATCTACCTCGATCTGACCGACAGTGCGCAGACCAATCCTGATTCCGCACAGTACACCTTACCGTTCCTTGTGCGGCCCGTCAACAACCAGCCGGGCATCTACAACCCAGGTGACACATCGTTGGTTCCACCGCCCCTGCAGAAGCAGGGTGGTGAAGTCCTCAACGACGTCATCGGCTCATGCCCGAACTCAGAGAACCGGTTCAACTGCCCGGTCATCTGGGAGTGGGGCTTCGATGAGGATGATTGGAGTGCGGACAACACGGTCATCGACCTGAGGAATGTGGTCGAGGACGTGGATGCGTACATCGATGACCCGAACAACGCGGGTCAGTGGATCCATGACAAGAACGCTACCCTGAGCTGGGAAGTCAGTGCGACGGATGGATGCCGCTATCAGGACTACTTCCATGTGGTCGATGCGGAGACACCGACCCAGGAGGACCTGATCACGAGTGGTAAGATGAAGATCATCCCAGTTCCAGATGCGAACACCGAGGGTGAGGAAGTCGATCCTCTCTACGATAGTGGCGCTCACCAGAGCCAGCCCAAGGACGAATCGATCGCCGTGGATTACTGTCTGGTGAGGTTCACTGTCTCAGACGCAGCCTTCGCTGACCGGCCTTCATTCTATGACAACCACAACGGGGATTACGAACAGCAGAGCGCCTCTGTCGAGGTCCGCATCAAGATCCGTAACGCCGAAGAAGCCGTTCCTGACTACACCTTCAAGGCGAAGTCGCTGAGGTATGGTGGTGACGTGGCTGTGATCGAGGGCACGCAGGTGCCGTTCTACATCAGTGTCGTCAACATCGATTCAACGAGCAGCGGGGACTACTTCTACAGTCATCAGCTCTCTCTGAAGTTGCACAAGGTCGACAAGGACACCGACATCAATGGTACCGTGTGTGACACGGTCACATCTGCCCTGCCACGTCCAGGCGACGCCAACGGCGTGGAGCTCGGGTGTCACTGGACGATCAACAGCGATCTGATCCAGAAGTTCGAGTTGGTCATTCAGGTCTCGGCCTGTAGGATCCTGAAGACATACGATCCTGCAAGTGCAGCCGAGTTCGGTCTGGCAGGTCTCAAATCGGATGATGATGGCTCCTGTCCAGCACTCACCGGTACACAGGCCAACAGTGCCGCCGTCCGCAAGTTGCTCGACAGGACCTGTGTCGATGTCCAGTGCACCGCATACGACAACAACAACGTCTCGAACCTGGATTCATCGCAGGACTACCTCGGTAACAGCATGCCCAAGATCGTGACAGCGGCTCAGAACGTCGCTGCTGTACCTTCCTTCGCCCCGACCCTTGCGACCGTGGCCCTCGTTGGGGCTCTGGTCGCCATTCTCTTAGGACGTGCTGAACGGCGGTCTGAAGAGGAAGAGGAGGAGGAGCGTGCTGAGGCGGCGGTCCCTGCCCGTAGCATCCTCGAGGATGAAGAGGCGGTCAGCCCCGTCATCGCGACCATCCTGATGGTGGCGATCACCGTGGTGCTCGCAGGAGTCCTCTACATATGGGCGGGTTCGCTCGCAGGCGGCGCAGATGCCAAGACAGAGCCCACCATCACTTGGGACACCACCACGTGCAAGACGACGTCCTGTACCCAAGGCACTGGTGAGTTGCTCAGTCCGTCGGATATACACTTCAGGATCCTGGTCGCGGACTCACCGGATGATTATCGGACCGGAGCGATACGAGTCGACGTCGAGACAGCAGCTGGAACCTATCAGTTCGACCTGTTCAACTCGTCCGTCTATGGTGTCAGCCCTCAAGAGCAGGCAGTTCCGACCCTCGTGGTGTTCAACGACGAGACGACTGCGGCAGCCGATGATGCCAATGGTAACATCTACACCAGTTTCGGTGTCGGGGATCAGATCTTCGTCCGCTTCCGTGTGCCGACCAACAGCACGGACACGGTGGGCGATGTGATCGCAGCCGCCACGGTCAAGATCGTCTACACGCCCACGTCTCGCATCATCAAGTCGTTCGATGTTCTCGTCAGTGCGGACGGTGACACCGGAACCATA
>CALCOR010000256.1 GCA_937897085.1 uncultured euryarchaeote
CATCAGGTCGAGCAGATCGTCGACCAGTTGCACCAACTTGTAGCGATACTGCTGGAATGGCAGGTACCACGCCCTGTCCCAATGGGTGTGCGGCACGATGTGACCGAGAATCTTCGCTTGGCCTGGCTCGGCCGACGGTGACATGTCGAGCGGCTCTTCCGGCTCGGAATCCACCTCCAACTCCTCCTCTCGCAGGGGTGTGCGCAACGGAGAGAGCACCTCCAAATCCTCGATCTCGACTTCGACATCATCGCGGGGGTCGGCCAGTTCGTGCTCTACCACAGGTCCAATCGACTCTGACAGTGCATCGAGCGCGTCGTCGACCTCTTCCTGCGGCAGCATCTCTTCCTCCTCAGGTTCGGGTGAAGTCTCGGGGGGAGGTCCCATCGGTGGCATTCCGGGGGGGCTGATTGGAGTCACATCAACTGGCTGCCCCGTCATCATTCCCAACGCAGCGTCCATCAATTGTTCCTCTGAGGGAATATCATCCGCGGGTTCTGGTTCCTCCTCTGCTTCGAACTCAGCGACCTCCTCGTCTTCTTCCTCAGTAACTTCCGGCTCAGGATCAGGCTCAGGCCCGTCCGCAACCGCTTCCTCTGCTTCCGGGGTGTAGTCAACTTCCTCTTCAACAGGGGGTTCAGGGGGTCCTGAAGGTGGGCCACTGGGGGGCCCTGAAGGCGGGCCTCCCGGAGATACTGATGGAGGCCCCGAGGGTGGCCCTCCGCTGGGGGGGCCTCCTGACGGAGGTCCTGAGGATGGTCCGCCGGGTGGGCCCGATGGAGGCCCTGAGGCTGGGCTTGACGGTGAACTTGAGGGGGGGCCTCTTGGTGGGCCGGAACGGCTTCCCGGAGGGCCGCGTGGAGGGCCTCCTTTCTTGCTTTTGACGACCCTCCGCTTACGCGCCATGCGCGCGGACACTTCGACCTCTCTTTGAATACTATCGACAGGCCATGTGAAATCAGACGGGCGGCGCTATCAGGAATCGGCAGGTGTCAACAGCGATTCGACACGTGCATCGATGTCTGGAGCGATGAGATTCAGCGCGTCCCACTCCCCATGCTCCGCAATAGTCTGCTGCAACGTCTGGGCGGCGTGGTCGGACGGCTCGCAGTATGCGAGTGCGTTCCCGAGCGTCGCCGCCAGCGCGGAGTGAGGCAGACCGTGTTGCAGGCAGAGGTGCAGCGGCCCCATGATGCGGTCGTGCAGCCCCAGTTTGCGGATCGGGTCGCGGCAGTTGCGTTCAATCGGGTCGCTGATGGTCTCGTCCTGATATTTCGCCAGCGCCCGCTCGCACCACTCCCGCTGCTCGTCGGCAGCGAAGCCGTACTCGGCGATGAGCGCTGCCGATGACTCGGCCCCGACCGCTCGTGCGACCGTTGCGATTTTCTCGTCATTGGCCGCGTCGGCCAGCATTCCATAGCCCGCTTGTGCGCCTAAGTAGCAGACGGCGGCATTGATGGCGTTGTAGGTGTACAGCTTGCGTGTGAGTTCGATAGCGAAATTCGGCCGTGGCTCGAAGCCCGTGATTCCCGCGACGATTTCCGGATTCACCAACGCATCACCATCGAACGGCAATGTCCAGTGGTCCTGCACCTGCACGGTCAGGGGTCCATGTTCAGCCACCTGTTCCGCTGTCGGTTCGATGCATGAGCGGAGAACCTGCGCCTGTGCGATTCCGACCTTCGAGGAGCAGATGTGTTCTCGGGCGACTATTGCTGGAGATGGATGATTCTCAGCGAGGATGATGTCCACCTCGCGGTTCAAATCGGATATGCTGGCGGCCCAATCCGCCAACCCGTTTGCACCCAGTGAGGTGAGAATGAGATCCGCCTGATTGATGAGCCAATGCTCGACCGACTCCGTGTAACCGGAAATGGTCTCGACTTCCCCTGTCGCCAGGTTGCATACCTGATACGATCCGACCGAGAGAGCATCTATGAGACTCTGATCAGAATCCACGAAGTGAATTCGCCATCCGGCTCTTGTGAGCAGTTGAGCGAGAAATCCTCGTCCAACCTTCCCTGCGCCGAAGATGACCGCAAGAGGTTTCTGAGCCAACTTGGCCACCCCTAGCACACTGACCTCCTGTCCTGCCCTGGGAGTTGCTCCGCGTGACTCGACCAATTGAGGGATTAGCGCCAATCCGCCCCCAATCAGCATCTCTCCAGCGGGAAACCGCCCCCGAATCTCCTCGATTGGTTCGTTCACGGTCCGAAGAATCTGCCACGTTCCTCCCAGTCTCTCCGGGTTATCCTTGAAGCCGAGCCCACGCAGTTCTTCGTTCTCCAATTCGGAGATGAACCGCTCAGCCGCCTCTCGAATTGGTTGGTCGCGGAACGAATCAGTGAGTGTGCGCCCACCCGTCGATGTGGCGTTATAGCAGAGGGCGGGCAACCGCCCCAGCGCCGGTAACCAACTCATCATCTCCTGCGGGTCTCCGCCGACTCGACCCACATGTTCGCTCGTGTTTGCAAGATTGAAGAGGTCACTTTCCTCGGCAGCGAGTCCCAGAACCCCGGCGGAAAGGTCGTCACAACCACAGATGACTTCAGCGCCGACAGATATCCCAGAGAGATTCGCCCCGGTCTCGGAAACCCGGCCGATCACCTCCTCAGGAAGGTGGAAGCACCCCTTTCCAGAGTAACCTCGCATCGAACGGCTGTCACGCGCCACAACGCCTGTCAATTCCCAATTCAGCATATCCTTGAGTTGCACCGCGACCCCATCTCCGAGTGGCCCATTCTCCTGCTCCCACTGCGCCAATCGCGACGGAACCCATGCTCGCGTTGGTGGCAGGATGTGGTCATTCTCTACTGGACGTTCACACCCTTCTGGCAGGGGTTCGTTCCACGGTATGACCCGCCCGACCACCTCATTTTCTCGGATGACGATGGCTGAAGGTCCGTGGCCCGTGATTCCCACGCGAACCACCAGCTCGCCCCGCTCGGCGAGCCACTCTCGAAGATTATCCCAGACTCCATCAGCAGAGGGCCAGGAGTGCATCTCCCATTGCCCGTCTGGTTGTAGAAGCAGTACCTTCGTGGCGCTGGTGCCGACATCGATTCCCAGAGTGAGCGGTCCCTCCATCGACTCACCTCAGGGTGCGTGCTCAGGCCATGCGTTCGGTTGCCAGTCGAGAATGGAGATCCCGGGTTCGAGGTCGACGAAACGGCCGGGTGAATCTGATTGGGCGGCTGTGATCAGATAGCTGTCGATCTGTGGGTGACCACGGCAAGAGGATGGCATCCAATCGCCGAGATCGGCTTCAACGGCACGCTCGTAGAAATTGGCGACATCCGCTTGCAGGAAGGCGGTCGCCTGCAGCCGTCCACCTCGTTCCCAATGCTCTGACTCGTTGGGGACGACCGTGCCGATGCGCACTGCGATGCATTCCATTCCGCGTCCGGCTGCGTACTCTTCACCCAGCATCTCGACGTGCACCTTGCTCTCTCCGTAGAATGAGGTCGGCGCCACACCGTGCTCAACGCCGATTAGCTCACCTTCGAGGTCGCCTCCGGGTTCCAGCCGGTCCTCCAGACCAATCTGCACCAGTCCGGACGAAGCGAGCACTGCGCGCCTGATTCCAGCAGACGCGGCGCAGCGCATCACCCGCTCGGAGGCGATGAAGTTGTTCGAGCGGATGCTCTCGTCGGGATTGGATGGGTTGGCATCCGCAGCCAGGTGCACCAGCACATCGACCCCCGCTAGAGCCTCGGTCAGTTCGGCATCAGAGACGGACGCTAGGTCGAAGTGATGCGTCACCCTTGCCGGCGCCCTCTCATCGTCGGTGTTCCGTGAGGCGGCCAACCAGGCGTCGTGTGGCAGGGCGATGCCGATGAGTTCGTGACCTCGCTCGAGCAGCCGGTCGTGGACGACCCCGCCGATGAGCCCCGCAACCCCGGTCACCGCTACCCGCATCAGCACCCGGAGAGAAGTCCTCCCCCCATGAGGTTGCGCACGCCCGTGCAAGCGTTCGCGTGCGTGGCCGCGCGTGTGCGGCACAGTCTTGAGCGGCACCCATTCCTTACTCGCCATGGCGCAGAGGGGGGATGGCACCCTCGCCTTGCTGCTCGCTCTGCTTCTGTTCCTCGGAGCGATCGGCGGAACCGCCGTCTGGACGATGTTCACCATCGACGTGGGCGGGCCTCCGCCGAGCGAAGGCGATGATGTGATTGACATCGACCCGGATCCGACTCCCCCGGTCGAGTGCCAGCCGGATGAAAGGGACGTACTGTCAGCAGATCAGAGTTCGGTAATCGGCTGTGAGCCGATTATCGCCCCGCACAACGCCAGCATCTCGAATGGCTCGATCAGGGTGACAGTCGGCAGCATCACCGAACTGGATGTGGATCGGGAAGGTGATGCTGCGAATTCCAAGTTTAACTGCTCAGGTGACGCTGGAGAAGTGCACTATGCAGGTCAAGGGGTTTACCAGTTCTTGGCCTACTTCCCAGGTGAGTCAACCTGCATTTTCAATTTCTTCAACGAGGCAGGAGAGACGAACGCCACGATGGAC